>CAYQTZ010000023.1:0-15815 GCA_964420565.1 uncultured Hyphomicrobiales bacterium | reverse complement strand
AGTACCACTAAACATAGCAGCAAGATGGAAAGAAGCCGATCTTGCCGAGTCTTACACATTACAAATTGCAGAGAATGACAATTTCTTCAATCCAGTAGTGGACGAAAGCGGTATACTCGATCTCTTTTATGATCTCACTACAGAGCCATTAGAGAATTATACTGTGTATTACTGGCGGGTGCAGGCAGTAAATGAAAATGGCGTAAGCGAATGGTCAGATATATGGAGCTTTAGAACAATAGCGTTGCCTCCACAAACAGCACCAGAGCTCATTAAACCCCAAAGAGAAGCATTCAACGAGCCAATAGCACTTCAGTTTGAATGGACAGAAGTTCAGGACGCTTCATCATATCAATTGCAAATTGGATCGGAAAACACATTCAGCCCGGAAGTCCTGATCGTTGATCAGAAAAGAATATATAACACTCAAAGATTTGTTCAGGGATTATTATGGGAAACCAATTATTTCTGGCGTGTACGCGGCGAGAATGAAGCAGGACCTGGACCATGGTCTGAAGTAAGATCATTTGAAACCATGCTCTCTGTAAATGAAAATGTAAGCAAGTATATGGTGGACGTTGTTCCAAATCCTATAACACAGACCGCTTCTATTCAATTTGTATTACCCGAAGCGATATCTACATCTATTGAGATTTTCAATATGAACGGACAGTTAGTAGATATTATTAATACAGGCAATCTGAATGCCGGATACCACAATTTCTCGTGGAATCCCGATGAATTGGAAAGCGGCTCATATCTTGTGCAGATCACTGTAGGCAAAGAAAAAGCCGTAAAACAGGTGATACTGACCAAATAAAGATTTTGAAATTGTTTCTTTTTTGCAGAAAAGAAGAGAAACATAGCATAATAAATTATAATTAAGGACTTATCTTTGAAAAGGTAAGTCCTTTTTTTCGTATCTATGTTTAAGATTTTTATTATCTTTGTTTAGACAATGAATGATATAGTTCAATTTTTTAATTTTTTTATTAGGTGGTGTATGAATTTTATGGGAAAACTTTTTACTGCTTTAACGTTACTATTTGCTTTGACTTCAATAAACCTTTTCTCCTGTACGAATTTTATTGTTACGCCCGGAGCCTCTGCTGACGGCTCGGTAATGATAACTTATAATGCAGATGCCGGTGGCTTTATGGAACCATTTTACCATATGCCGGCAGCAGACCATGAGCCCGGAGATATGGTTGATATATATGAATGGGATACAGGCAAATTCCTCGGACGGATCAAACAATTACCACATACTTATAAAGTAGTAGGAAATATAAACGAACATCAGGTGGCTATCGGTGAAACGACCTATACAGGCAGATCTGAGCTTCGGGATACTACAGCTATCATGGATTATGGCAGTTTGATGTATATCGCTCTGCAAAGGGCTAAAACGGCACGCGAAGCTATAAAAGTGATAACAGATCTTGTTGCTGAATATGGCTATTACAGCACAGGCGAATCTTTCTCTATCGGAGATGCCAAAGAAGCATGGATATTCGAGATACACCCCAAAGGCGTTGGTAATAAAGGCGCCGTCTGGGTAGCAAGAAAAATCCCCAATGGCTACGTTTCTGCTCATGCAAACTTTGCACGCATAAGCACATTCCCGCTTGATGACAAAGAAAATTGCATTTATTCGGAAGACGTAATTGATTATGCTATAGAAATGGAATTTTATGACCCTGACAAAGATGGAGATTTCAGCTTTACTGCTGCATATTGCCCACCAGACCCAGGCGGAATGTTATACTGCGAAGGCAGAGTCTGGACTCTTTTCACAAAAGCCGCACCGTCGCTTGATCTAAGCCCGGATTATTGGAGAGCAGTAAAAGGAGCAGAGCCATACCCTCTTTTTATCAAACCAGACAAAAAACTGACAGTAAAAGACGTGATTGATTTTATGCGTGATCATTTCGAAGGAACTCCCTGGGATATGACAAAAGGCTTAGCCGCTGGGCCTTATGGCTGCCCTTACAGATGGAAAGGCTTGCAGTGGAAAGTCGAAGGCGACACAACCCAATATGGATGGGGAAGGCCAATTTCCACACAGCAAACAGCATTTGCATTTTGCACACAGAGCCGGGCTAATATGCCGAGGGAAGTTGGAGGTATAATGTGGTATGGTGTTGACGATAATTACTCAAATGTCTATATGCCAATGTATTGCTGTATGACATCATCTCCCAAATCTTACTCTTTTGGCAGTATTAGCGAATTTGACCTTAACTCAGCATTTTGGGTGTTTAATCTGGTATCCAATCTTGCTTATACAAAATATGAATACGCAATAAAAGATATTCAGGAAGTGCAATCAGCTATAGAGAATAAATTCTATGATTATCAACCCGCAATTGAGCAGGCAGCCATTGAAATCGGTAAAAAAGATAACGATCTGATGGTTCAATTCCTGACAGATTATTCAATCTCTCAAGCAGAAATGACAGTCGATATCTGGCGTGATCTCTGGAAGAGATTAGTAGTAAAATATAATGATGGTTTTATAAACGACGTAAACGTAGCTAATGGCAGGCACCCCAAAAGCTCCAGCTATGGAGATTATTACCTCAATCAGGTATTGAAAGAACGCCCCAATATGTATAAAGTGGAATGGAAAGATAAAATATATGAGAAATGATCAATAGCTTTTTTGATGAACTTCCCCGAAAATTTGCATATAAAGATATTCATCCGATGCCAAGTCAGACATCGGATGAATAATGCAAAGAAATATGTTTAAGCTATCGTGATATCTTCGCAAAGATATACATCTTGTATTGTATTAAGTAGCTTTACGCCTTCAGCCATGGGACGCTGGAAAGCTTTTCTGCCAGAGATAAGCCCCATTCCGCCGGCACGCTTATTGATAACTGCTGTTTCTGTTGCCTGTCCAAAATCGTTTGCCCCTGAAGAACCACCGCTGTTGATAAGTCCTGCTCTGCCCATATAAGAGTTAACGACCTGATACCTGCACAAATCTATCGGATGGTTTGAGCTTAGTTCAGTGTACATTTTGTCGTTATATTTTCCATAGCTTTCATTTTTGTTGATAGCCGGGAAACCACCATTATTGGTAGGTAATTTTTGTTTTATTATATCTGCCTGAATTGTAACTCCGAGATGGTTTGCCTGACCGGTAAGATCGGCAGATGTGTGATAGTCTTTATCCTGCTTGAATACAGGGTTTCTAAGGTAGCACCAAAGTACGGTAGCCATGCCAAGCTCGTGGGCTATGGCGAAAGCTTCTGCTACTTCCATTATCTGGCGACGGCTTTCTTCGGAACCAAAGTATATAGTGGCACCAACAGCAGCTGCTCCCATATCGTATGCCTGTTCAACAGAGCCAAACATCACCTGATTATAAGTATTGGGATATGTCATAAGCTCATTATGATTAAGCTTCACGAGGAAAGGGATTTTGTGTGCATATTTTCTGGACATCATACCAAGCACACCAAAAGTTGAGGCTACGGCATTGCAACCACCTTCGATTGCGAGTTCGATTATCTTCTCAGGATCAAAATAAATTGGATTTGGAGCAAAGCTCGCACCGCCAGAATGTTCGATACCCTGATCAACGGGTAATACAGAGACGTAGCCGGTGCCGGCAAGTCTTCCATGAGTAAACATCCATTGCAAATTGCCAAGTACGCGGTTGTTTCTGTTTGATAATGCATAATTTTTATCCACGAAATCTCCTGATGGCAGCATCAGTTTTTCTTTGGGGACTTTTGGCGAATCGAAATTCAGCAAATTATCAGCATTTTTGCCAAGTAGTTCTGTGATTTTGTCAATCATTTATCCAATCTCCTCTATAAGTATTAGAAAAATTCTACTATTTGAGAATCTATATTTATATAAAATCTTATTATATTTCACAAATCATCAAAAAATATGCCCAACTATCTTTAATATACCGATATAACTAAAGAATTATTCTATTATTATACAAAATTTAAAAAAAATCTTTGTGAAAAACAAATAAGAATCATTTTTGTAAAGTTATATCTAACCCCAAAAAAGCCACAAATTTATATTTGGCACTCTCTCAAAAAAATTTAAAATACTCATAACCAATATAATATACAAAGAGTTAATAAGAATCATCTTTGGAGTAGCGAAAGATCAATATTTTATTAATTATCTGAGTAGGGCAGTTCATTGCCTTCACGTTACATCACAGACCATCAGTAAGAAGGGCTTTCCAGCATACTATTCATCCTGAACCGGATCTGTAAGAGAAAGCTGCAATGGATTGAGAAGATGGCAAAATCCCGGTAAAGAGTAACCGGGACTTAGCAAAGTCAATGGTTCAAGCGGGTTTAATCCACTTTTTTAATAGATTCCTGAATAAAAATAAAATCTTTTTCGTTTGTGATTTGAGGGAATTCTTTTATAAAATCTTTTTCTCTTTCTGGCTCAAGACCAACAGCAATTTCGAGATAGTTTATGCAATCATCTATTCTGTTCAGCTTTGCATAAACTTTAGATAGTGAATAGTAACCTTCTGACCATCCGGGATCGAGTTCTATCAGGTGCATAAAAGCGTTCTCAGCTTCAACGAATTTCGAGGAATCGAATAGAGTATATCCATAATCATACCATGAATCAATATTTGTAGGGTCAAGCTCGATTACTCTACGGTAGCAGGTTATTGATTCTTCGAAGCGATTCAAGTTATAAAGCAAATCTGCTTTGGCATACCATAGATCTGCATTGTTTTTATTGATATTTAATGCTTTATTATAATCTTTCAGAGCTTTCTCCCAGTTATCCAAGGCATCGTAGCAAACTCCCCTGCCAAAATATGACTGATAGTGGTTAGCTTTACGATTTATCACCTGTGTAAAAAGCTTGATAGCTTTTATATAATTACCAAGATCGCCGTAAACACTGGCTAAGTTATAAAGAGTTTCTAAGTCGTTTCTTTTCAGATAGAGAGCTTCTTGATAGCTTTTAATTGATTCGTTCAATCTGCCGAGGGAAGCATAGGTATTGCCAAGATTATGCCAGGCAAGGAAAAATTCCTCGTTAATAGCCAAACACATTTCAAAGCAATCTACGGCTTTGTAATGCTGTTCCTTCTGGCTGTAAACCACACCGAGATTATACCATAGATTATGATCAAAGGGGTCTTCGTCTATTGCCAGATTGTAATGCCTTATGGCTAATTCGTAATCCTCGATATAATGATAGCAGAAAGCTATTTCCTGCATAGCATCTTTTATAAAATACTCTGAATCTTTTAGATACTCGAATAGTTTGATAGCTTCCTTGAAATTAAACTGGATTTCAAGTATCATCCCTTTATGGAAGATTGCCTCTTCGTTATCTGGTTCTAACATTAAGGCAGTATCAATCAGCTCCATAGCTTCAGAGTTTTGTCCAATCTTGGCGTAGGAAAGTGCCTTCTGGATCAAAGTATATGAATCCATAGGGCTGATAGCGAGTGCTTTGTCAAATGATATCAGAGATTCACTGAATCTGTCGAGATTAGATTCTATTATACCCATCTTTAGCCATGCATCGGAAGAATATGGCTCTAATTTAGTCCATATCCTGCCAAATTCCAAAGCATCCTTAAAATTATCTTTTTCTAAGCAGTAATTGATAATTTCTTCTAAAGTGTCAGGGCTTGGGAGATCGTCTTCTATTCTACCCTGCCGTATTGCATTGCGGTAGTGGCGGAGCTTATCCTCCATATTTTCCTGATCTCTGCTTTCATAATCATCGAAGCTATATATACTCATTTAAGTTGATTCCAATTTCGTTCATATTCTAATACAAGTTTACGATATGTATATGAGAAATCCAAAAGAAATAATTAACATCATACATATAGAGTTGCTATTTATTAACTACTTAAGACCATTGCAAAAGTCCAAAAACTGATCCCTACCCGATCCTTCCTTACGAGCAAGGGAGGGAGTAAGCTGTTGATATGTAATAAAATGCGGGGGTATCCCCCTTTTTTATCTCGATCCCGACTTGTCGGGAAAAGGTGGATATAGGGGGATTTTCTTTGGTTTTGCAATGGTCTTTACTTGCAATCCTTTTGAATTCGAAAGTTAGAAACTCATGGCTCCAATCTAACTAAGTTATCGTAATTATTTCAGGTTATTATCAATAGTTTTTATGGATTGGAAGTTTTTTAGAGAATATTTACTTATATTTGGATTTACTATATGAATATTTTGGGGAATAAGTTGAGATATATAGCTTATATAATTATGATAATATTATCTGTTACTATGGGGTTTAGTTCCACGAATAAAATTTTGCAAAAGGAATCGGCTTTAACTGGAAATGATCCTTCGAATATGCCATATTATGAGAATATGCTTATTATTAAATCTGTCAATCATTTAAATATAGATGAGGTCTCTAAAATTTTTTATGAACACAGAACGAAAGTTGAGATCAAAAGCATAGATAAGCTATACTCGTTTTTTACAGACCGCCATAAGGATGATTATGGGTTGAGCAGGATATATAGAGTAATTTATTTCGGAGATACTGACCCTGCCGTTCTAAGCCACTCTTTAACGAAGCGTCCAGTTATAGAATATGCTGAGCCAATTTATAAACATAAAATGGCAAAGATACCCAATGATCCTTTATATACCGATCAATACGAACTTAGAGCTATTGATGCTGCAAGAAGCTGGGAGATTTCCACCGGCTCGCCAGAAGTTGTAATAGCAATTGTAGATAACGAATTTGACTGGAGGCACAGAGATCTTTCAGATAATGTATATTTGAATCAGGGAGAGTCTGGAACAGACAACTTGGGCAGAGACAAACGCTTTAATGGAATAGACGACGATGGTAACGGATTCGTAGATGATTATCATGGTTGGGATTTTATGTCGAATACTACTTATGCCGAATTGCTCGAAGGGACTATCAAGCAGGATAATGATACAAGAATTAACGAGCAAAATGCTAAATCTTTTCATGGTACACTCGTGGCAAGCGTTGCCTCGGCTGTCTCAGATAACGAAAGAGGTATAGCATCTCCCGGCTGGTCTTGCAAAATCATGCCTGTAAAGATAAGAAGCGATCATGGAATTGGAGGAGCAGAGCATCAGGGTATCCTTTATGCAGCAATGATGGGAGCTGACATCATTAATTGCAGTTGGGTGGGGGTTGGTTTCAATGATCACGAAAGGGATGTAGTCAAGCAGGCGGTGTCTATGGGATCGCTGATAATTGCTTCAGCAGGTAATAGCGGAGTAAATATTGACTTCAATTATTATAATAATAGTCAGTATGTGATGTACGTAGGGGCAAGCGACAGGAATGATGATGTAGCAGATTTCTCTGATTTCGGTGTACTGACTGCTGTATTTGCTCCCGGGAAAGAAATACAGTGTTGCTCACCTTTCGATAATTACACTACATCTACAGGTTCTTCGCTTTCGGCTCCATTAGTTTCCGGTGTAGCAGGATTGATTAAATCTGTTCATCCGGATTGGACTAATTTTCAAATATGGCATCAGATACGCAGTACTTCCAATGATGTTTTCTCGGGCAACGATAAAAAAAAGGAGTATTATTATGGCAGACTTAATGCTTATGATGCTTTGCGTTTCAATGAAGTTTTTGATACTGAGTTATCAGTTCCCGGAGTAAGATATACAAATTGCAAAATTCTTACTGAATCGGGTGAAATCGACACTTATGAAACAGTCAAACTCCAATTTGATATTATTAACTATCTATCACCTACAGAAAATATGCTAATTACTTTAGAATCTATAGATGGACTGATAATACCTGAGAATGATGTAATTATTGAAAATCTTGGAAATCTCGAAGAGCAAAGTATTGAATTAAGTATTAGATTATCAGAAGATGCAAAATGGTATGATGAGATTAGTAATATGATAGTACATTACAAATCAAATAATTATGATGATTATCAACTCATCAGATCTAATATAGCTCCACCTTCGAAGAAAGATTTTTTCATTGATGGAAGATATGTTGATTCCTTAACAATTGATGATTACGAAGGCGATATTAGTACATATATTATTCATTCTCCAGATATTCATACTTGTTGGATGGCAGGCGTAAATGAAGATCATCAGCCATTTTTTGCAATAGCCAATAGTGATGGAATCATCGAATCTGGATACTTTGCTGAGGGCTTATATGGAAGCCCTGTAGAAATCTATGCTTATGATGACAAAATAGCCTATGCATTCCTGTTTATTAGCGGGGAATCAAATACTATTTGGAAAACAACTAATGCAGGCAAGGAATGGCAAAAAATAAAGCTGGATAAATATATTGATTATGTCCCACAGATCAGTTTTTTCAATAGAAAATATGGTTATGCTATTGCTAACTTGACTACAAGTGAGGATTACACATTACTAACCACTGATGACTACGGAGATTCATGGCAAAACTCTGAAGTAAATGATTTTTCGGGAGAATCATTACTACCTATTAATACTAACTACAGTAAAAACATACTCATTACAGATATGAACCATCAATTCAAAACAGAAGATTTTGGCAGCAACTGGGTTAGATCCGAATCAAACTTAGATACAGCTTACATTTTTGATAAAATATATTTTACTAATACAAAAAAAGCCGCTTTAATTTCTTTTAGAGATGATGAATTAGAGCATAATAATTTCTTTGCCTATACTAAAGATAATATAAATAAATGGGAAATAATTGATAATAATAATTTGATTGATATTACAGGCAAGCACCCTTTAAATAACTTTTTCTCTATACCTGATGCTGATAAATATGTAGTCTTTGCTGATATTGATAATATTATAATTACAGATGATGATGGGGAAAACTGGTATCCTTTAAAAAATGACTTACAGAACATAATTGATACTGATGATGATGCTATATCCTCGTTTTCAACAGATGGGCATAAAGGTCGGCTGTGGATTTCTGATAATAGTGGGCAGATAGCATATTTAGATTTCGATGATGTTTTCTTGCCGCCAGATGTCCATAAGCAAAAAGAAATAGCTTATCATACAATTTATCCCAATCCTGCTTATGAAGAAATCAGCATTCAGTTATATTTATCTGATGATTCTGATGCTATATTAAATATATATGATATTTACGGAAGAAATATCCACAAGGATATTATTTATGCAAAAGCATATCAATATCATACTTTTAAATATAATATAACTAATATTTCTGATGGCATATACTTTTATTCCTTAGAGTCAGGTAATAGTATTGCTACAGGTCAGTTTGTTGTAATGAAAAACATATATTGACATACACTTCATGAAAGATAATCCAGATTCTATTCATTTTTTACTTTTATTTTTATCATATCTTTCTTATTTTAATAAGTTTTTAAAATCAAATATTTTAAACGAATCAGAAAGAGAAAAATGGTTAGAATCGACATAGAATACCTTGGCGATCTGCACACTAAATGCAAGCATGGACCTTCCGGTCAGGAATTTTTAACAGATGCACCTGTAGATAATCGTGGTAAGGGGGAGTATTTCTCGCCTACCGATCTTCTTGCTACAGCCTCTGCTTCCTGTATTGCCACTATTATGGGAATAAAAGCCAAAGACAACAACATTGATATTAAAGGGATGAAAATCACAGTGGACAAAGAGATGATAAACGAGCCGTATCGCCACGTAAAAAAACTTACTTACCGTGTTGTCTTTCCCCATAAATTAAATTCAAAAGATTTTACTATAATGAAGAATGTAATTCGCGGTTGCCCTGTTACCCGCTCGCTTGACCCTGCTGTTGAGCTTGAAGTAAATTATGAATTTGCAGAATAGAAAAACTTTCTTCTTGTTTACTCTTTTGATGGAATCTGAGTTCCGGGGACTGGTGGAAAGCTGATATTTTTTCATAAACACCCATCAATCCTCTCTTTGGATGAATCTCTCTAAGTCAAACCTTCAGAAAGCTTCTTTGCTTTAGGAGGTTTGAAAATAGTGTTAATTTTTCACAAATTTGCTAAATGGATGCTTGATAGGGGGTAAGGAGTTCTGCCCTACTACGCAATGGAGAGCGTAGCAGGAAGGGCGTAGCATTTATAATAAAACATAATAGGGGAATCACCTTTTCAGATATTCATCATGAAGATCATTGAAATCTTCACCAGTCAACTTTGGCTTATCATAATGTCCTGCGTTTTGCTTCTGGCGAAATGCTTCATATAGTGTTACTGCTGCGGCAACAGAGATGTTCAAGCTCTGTATCATACCAACCTGTGGGATAAGGAAATTGCCATCTGCAAGCCGCACAGCTTCATCGGAAACGCCGTCGTGTTCGTTGCCGAAAACAAGTGCTGCCGGCTGCGAAAGATCAAGATCATAAAGCGAGACTGAGTCCTTGCTCATGTGTGTAGTGAATATCTTTTTACCTTCAGACCGCAATACTTCATAGCATTCGGGAATTGAATCGTAACGATGAATATCTATCCATTTTTTGGCACTGGCAGAGCTTTTGTTACCTAATCTCGGAAATGGTTGGCTGCCATAATAAACCATGTGAATTTTCATAATACCAACGGCATCGCATGAACGCAAAACGGCAGAGAAATTATGCGGATCGTTCAGATTCTCAAGGACGATAGTCAGGTCTGGCTGACGTTTCTCGACTATCTGGCGAACTTTTTCCCAGCGTTTTTCTGTGCGATATTCAATAGGTATTTTTCTTTGGTCTTTTGGCATGGGGGATATTCGTTATAGTATAGCATATATATTTTGATTTACAACAAAAAACATGATTTCAAATAAAGATTACTTCAATCAATGAGTTAATTTTATTGAAGTCTTTATCTAATGTAACTATTGAAAGATTATAGTATTGAGATATTAAATACTGATAACTGTCATCAAAGTCTAAATGATAGTTAGAAATTATTTCATTGATTTTTATATATTGACTAACTGGAATGTGCAAGATATTGATATTTATTAGAATATCTTTTAAGAACTCATCAAATAAATGAATCCTTTTAACTTGACAAAGTATAATTCCAATAGAATGCAATGAAAAATCAGAAATGCAAAGTGAGTTTATATTCTTATTTAAGAACTCTTTGCATTCTCTATCTTTTTCTTGATTTAACAGTATTTCAAGAAAAACGTTTGTTTCAACTAAAAATTTCCTCGCCATTCATTTGCATTTTTTTGTAATTCAATAGATGTATATTTATCTTTCAAATCAGATAATCCACCTGCCCAGTTAAAAGCAAACTCTTCAGAATTGCTTTTTTCAATATTGTATTTATTATACAGGACATTAATGAAATCATTAGCTATATGCTGAATATCAATCGGCAACGCATTAATTTTTTCGGTAATTGATTTTGTATAGATCATAAACACCTCCAATTCTTTATTTATCTGCCTCGCCCATCACCGGATCAATAGAGCCGATTGCCGCTACCACGTCGGCTATCATCGAACCCTCGACCATTGCTGGCAAGCCCTGTAAGTTACCAGACGAAGGAGAGCGTATCTTCATTTTCCATGGCTCGCCTTTGCCGTCGGAAACAATGAAAAAGCCCAGTTCGCCCTTGGGAGCTTCGATAGCGGTATATGATTCGCCGGGTTCAGCCTCAGCTCCGAAGTTTATAAGCATAAAATCATTTATCAGGTCTTCCATTTTGGTATAGATCTCTTTTTTGCGGGGAAGTGCTGCTTTTGGCTCGTTAGCAATTACCGGACCTGAAGGAATATTAGCAAGTAATTGATTTACAATCTTTAAGCTTTCCTTCATCTCCTCAATTCTTACCATGTATCTTGCCCAGACATCGCACTCTGGAAACGTAACAACGTTGAAATCGAGCTTGTCATAAAGCAGATATGGCTCATCTTTTCTAAGATCTCTCGGCACTCCAGAGCCTCGCAAAGTTGGGCCGGTAAGCCCAAGACTGATAGCTTTCTCAGCAGGTACAACGCATACTCCTGCGGTTCTATCTACAAATATTCTGTTTTTATGGACCAATTTACCGAAATAATCCATTTCTTTCGGGAACTGTGCTGCCCAATCTTTTATCATGTTAATAGTTTTTTCGTCAATATCGTTAGCCACACCGCCGATACGTGTATAGCTCGTGGTAAAGCGTGCACCGCAGATAAGTTCGAAAATATCATAAAGTTTTTCTCTTTCTATGAAAGTCCAGAGTAAAATAGTAACAGCCCCGACATCCAGACAGGTGGAACCCATAGCCATCAAATGAGATGAAATTCTGGCAAGCTCGCTGATAAGAGTGCGAATCCACGTTGCTTTATAGGGTACATCTATGCCGATTGCCTTTTCGATAGCCAAAGTAACGGCTGTATTATTCGACAATGGAGAAAGATAATCCAAGCGATCTGTATGAGGAATGAACTCATGATAAGTCATGTTCTCTGCTATCTTTTCATAGCCGCGATGCAGATAGCCCAGTTCGGGTATTGCTTTGATAACGGTTTCTCCATCAAGACGTAGTAGAACTCTCAATACACCATGCGTAGCTGGGTGCTGTGGCCCCATATTGAGCACAAGATCATTTTCTAAAGGATCTTCTAAAATAAGGGATGTATCCTTATCCACCAATTCCCTGAATATCTTGTTGTGTCTGGTATGGAGCAGGTTATCCCTATGCTCTTTTGTTTTTACATTTAAAGCTAGTCTGTTAAAAATTCCAGATTTTGTATCCGCAGGATTCTTTTCCATTTTTTATACTCCTTAATTAGCAAGCTCTTTCTTTATTCATACAAAGAAAAAATTGTTACATTTACAAATATATTGATTTTTTACTCGAAAAAAAACATGGTCGTCAGAATTATTAGAACTTAATTTGCAAAGATGAGTAAATATTTATTTCCTCTTGTGGTAGATACCGAAGTATTAAGGAGTAAAGAGGGGGAATAATTTAAAATCCCTCTCAATCAAGAGTGCGTTAGGGATTTTGACTCAATTATACGAAATCAATATTTTACATGGAATCTTCGAAAGCCCCTTTTTTCGTTCTGGAGTAAGTAATTATGTACTTACCACATTTTCTCAAAATATCCTTTATTGTAATTTCTATCAACATCAGTAAATGTATTTTTGTATTTATTCTTCAGTTTCAGGGGATCTTTATCTTTAATGAATAGACGGGATAGCAATGCTAAAGGGAATAAAATCAAGAAAAAGATAAGTGTAAGCAAAATATTTGGGATGATATAGCTTAATAGCTTTGCCAGACGCATCCAGAAATCGCTGATGACCTTGCTTAAATAATCTGAAAACATTCCAATAACGCCAATTGCCAGAGAAATCCATAGCATCCACGGAATACCTGTTAATATATGAATGACCAGAAATCCCATTGAAATGGTTAAAACTGTCTTTGTGTTGTTTATGCTATCGTTCATAAATACTTTTAAAAAATAGTATATATAAAAGGAGCTACCGCACTACCTCCTGCAAAAACTATCAAAATCCCAAATATTAGTAAAATAATAATTATTGGAGCTAACCAATATTTTTTTCTTTCTTTGAGAAATAGCCATAAATCTTTTATGAATTCCATATTTTCTATTCTGTGTTTTTTAAATACTCATATAATATATTTGCCACGAATCTATGCCCGTGATCGTTCCAATGATAATCAAGTGCGGAATTGTAATTTATATTATTTTTTAAATATTGTAATTCCATAGGTTTAGTCAGATCAATAAATTCGATGTTGTTCTTTTTACATTCGTGTTCAACCATATCGTATAACCACAAAACTTTACTTTTCGCCAATGAGCGATCATATATTGCCTGTCTTGGAGCATCAAATACAAATATAACTCTTTTCTGAGGATTTTCTACTCTTAATCTGTTGAGAATATACTCAGTGGTCAAAGCAATCATATCTTTATTCTTTATTAATATATTCGGAATTACATTTGATTCATACTCAGCAGCATCTGATGATTTCAAAATAGAGAATATTTCAAGATTATAATAAAAATACCTCAATGTAGCACTTTGATAAAAAAATCTTTTCCAGAAATTATACTGAGCAAAGGAGTGGTTTGGTACTGGCTCTGTCTCTGTTATATTGTTGTTCAGAGAATTGTGTTTTATACGCATGAAATAATTTCTGTTTGGATTAAGTTCATAAATGCTTTCATCAAAATCATTATGAACAATGTTGAATATCAAAATATCAGGATTGAAGTTTTTTACAACATACCTACTCATATTAAGGTATTGAGAAAGTGGGGCTTCCCTTTTCCCGAAGGAATATATTTCGTAATCGTTTCCAAGTTTATCATTTAAAAGGAAGGGGTAATTTTTATTAAAATCAACCTGAAGAGCTTCGATATATGAATCGCCTATTACGGCAATTCTTTTCTTAGTTTTGGTTTTTATGTAATCCCGAGGATATATCCAGCCGGCATTGTTTGAAATCCATTTAGCTTTAATATCGGCAAATTTTCCAATAGTATAAACTCCTTTTTCATTCGGTTGATAGCGAAAGATTTTACTTTCTTCATCGAAAAAACCAGTTGGCATTTCGCATGATGGTATGATCCATCTGAAAAATAATTCTAAAAAAATGAAAAGCACCAGTAAAGTAGGTACAGTTATTATTGAGAAATATTTAATTATTTTTACTGTTTTATTCATTGATAATTTTTAGTCTGGTTTAAAAGATTCCTGCCATTTAGCTTTATTTTCCCAATCAGGCTGATCTGTCTTTATTAGAAAATAATCATTAATTATAAGATAATCCATCTCAGTTCGCATAAAGCATTTATATGCATCTTCGGGAGTACAAACTATTGGCTCTCCGCGGACATTGAAGCTTGTATTGACGATAATGCCATATCCCGTCAGTTCCTTGAACGTATTGATCAATTGCCAATATCTTGGATTAGTATCCTTATGAACAGTCTGAATACGTGCAGAAAAATCCAGATGTGTAACTGATTGAATATCACTCCTTTCGCAATATAATTTTTCCCACAGATCCATTTCGTGATAATTCTTATTCAGCTTTTTTCTTCTACCCACTTTTACATCAGCTATTAATAACATATAAGGAGAGCTGACATTTAAATCAAAAAAGTCATCTGTATTTTCAATCAATACAGAAGGGGCAAATGGTCGAAAGCTTTCTCTGTATTTTATCCTTAAATTTAGTTTTTTTTGCATTTCTTTATTTCTGGCATCACCAAGGATACTTCTGTTGCCAAGAGCCCTGGGGCCAAATTCCATTCTTCCCTGAAACCAACCAATGACTTTACCCTGATCTAACAGCTTACTTGTTTTTGTACAAAGAGTATTGAAATCCTCGATTTTTATGAAATTAGCTTTATGCTTTTTTAGTGCATATATTATTTCTTTATCAGAATACTCTGGGCCAAGATATGCTCCATTCATTGAGTCAATATTTTTCTCAATATTCCTATTATTACCAAAATACATATATTCTGCTGCAAGTGCCGCCCCTAAAGCACCACCGGCATCTCCTGCTGCGGGCTGGATAAATATATTGCTAAATATCCCTTCTTTTAATAATTTGCCATTAGCAACGCAATTCAAAGCTACTCCACCGGACATACACAGATTATCCATATTGGTGATGGTTTTTGCTTCGATAGCCATTTTGACAACAATTTCTTCAGTTACTTTTTGTATAGCATAAGCCAAATTGCAATGTATTTGCTCGATTTTACCATCTGGCACGACTGGAGGGAAACCGAATAATTTTTCCCACTTTTTATTATTAGTCATTTTCAGACCAGTTGCAAAATTAAAAAATGACATATTAAGCCAAATAGAGCCAT
>CAYQTZ010000022.1:2833-15879 GCA_964420565.1 uncultured Hyphomicrobiales bacterium | reverse complement strand
CATTTATTCTTAGCCCGACAAATATAAAATATTTTATTTCAGGAGATATTATATTTAACCAGGATAAGATCAATATCAAAGGAATTGAACTAAAGAACACGAATGAAGATCTACCCGATGGCAAAGCAAATATATACGGAGACCTTACTTTTCATAATTTTGATTTCAAAAATTTTGATATTAACTTCCAAACCAACGGCTTTCAAGTGCTATCTGAGGCATCGAGGAAATCACTTAAGCAAGTTTATGGCAGTCTTAGTATCTCTACAGGTAATGATCCAATTAGATTATATGGTTCTTTAGATAAACCCAATATAAGAGGTAATTTGAATGTATTACGCGGAAACCTGGTTCTTCCGCAGACACAATCTGTGGACCTGATTGAATCGAACGTAAAATATGAAATAAAAGGCAGTAAGATCACAGTAAATGCGATTGACAAAAACATATTGGATAATATTAACCAAAGCGATAAAAAGCCTGAAAAAGATGAAACTGAATCCACCGGATTTATAAGCAATCTGAACATCAATCTTTATGCCAGTATCCTTGGCAGATTAGTACTTACTATGGATTTGGGACTACTCGGGCAGCTATATGCAGAAATTGGCATGCAGGACAAAACTATTCCCATACATTTCGTAATGGAAAGGACACGAAGTGAACCGCAGATAAGCGGAGAATTGAAGTTAGAGGAGGGTTCGCGGCTCAACTACCTTAAGCTATTTAAAACTACAGGGACAATCTCTTTCCCCACTGGCAGAGTAGAAGACCCGAATTTAAACCTTACAGCTGTTTATAACGGCAAGACTTTCATAGAAAACGAAACAAAAGATTTTACTGTATATCTTTACATCAAAGGCACTAAAGATAGATTAGACTTTAATTTCAATTATGCAATTGATGGCAGCACCGCTATAGGAGATTCCTCAGAAATTGCTCAGGATGCCATCTTGCTATTACTAACAGGTAAAACAACGGCCCAATGGCGTTCTGGCGGTGGCGGGCAGACTGATGTAGTCGGTGGATCGCTTGTTTCCTCGGCGGCATCTCCGCTTCTCTCCCAAGCTGCCACAGAGCTGTTGCAGGGCACAGTGGGAATCGAAAATGCTGAAATTGATCTGAGCACAGGTTGGGATAATGCCCGTATGCAGCTTACAGGAAGGCTCGCAGGAGACGTAGTATGGCGATTTGGCGGAACGATTGCAGATTTTTCTCAAAATAATGAAATTACAATAGATATTCCTTTGCCGCTTGTTATTCACAAAGATTACCTGAATAACATAATTCTGCAGCTTACTCAAGCGACTAATGTCTCGCAGACAGCTACCCGAAATCAGAAAAAATGGGAAGTTAAACTAAAATTTGGAGGCAGTTGGTGATTTTTTTATGTTTTTTGTTTACTTTCTCAAAAAAAATTATTAGATTATACATACAATATTTCTTTTCCCATATTTTGTGGAGGCATTATGCCAAAAGGTACTAAAATAGAAGATATAATGACGAAAGGTGTTTTTACCGTTCAGCGCACGGATACAGTCCGAAAAGCCGACGAAATAATGAAAGAACAAAAGGTAAGACACGTTCCGGTACTTGACGAAGACAAGTTTTTCGGGCTTATCACCGAGCGAACCTTGATGGAATATACATTAAGGCGTATCTATGATTTTGAGGATAACATAGATGATGTTGGACTCAATAAAATCAGTGACTTTTCTTATATTCTCGATACAAATGTTCACTTTGTCTATCCCGAGGACAGCGTAAAAAAAGCTATAGAGATCATGCTGAAAAAAAAGATCGACTGCCTGCCTGTAGTTGATTGGAATAAAAACTTAGTTGGAATATTGACTTCGCCCGATATTTTACTTTTATTTTTAAACAGATTGAATAATGAATAAGCAGGAAAAAATACAAATATGTACTCTTTGATCAAGTCAGCCGCTGTTTTTGGAATAGATGCATTTATAGTAGAAATAGAAACACATATGGATAACGGAGTTCCTGCATTTTCTGTGGTAGGTCTTCCTGATTCTGCCGTAAGGGAATCACGCGAGCGAGTAACGGCAGCCATTAAGAACTCTGAATATATATTCCCCGTAAAGAGAATTACTGTAAACTTAGCTCCAGCCGATGTAAAGAAAGAAGGCAGCGCTTTCGATCTGCCCATAGCTCTTGGTATACTCGGTTCCACAGGTGTTCTGCAGCAGTACCATTTAGACGGAGCTCTCGCACTTGGTGAATTATCTCTTGAAGGCAAGCTAAGAACCATACACGGAGTGCTGCCTATAGCTTTAGAAGCACATAAGCAGGGGTTCGACAAAATCATTGTCCCAGAGCAAAATGCAGACGAAGCCGCTTTAGTAGATGGCCTTACCGTAATTCCAGTTGAGTCATTGCAGGATGCCGTAGAATATCTGATGGGCGAAAAGGATATTCCTCCACGAATAGTTGATGTAAAAAAACTTTTCGAGAAACAGCAGGAATTAAATATGCTCGATATGGCTGACGTAAAAGGTCAGGAAAACGTAAAAAGAGCCATAGAAGTAGCAGCAGCAGGAGGGCATAATATTTTAATGATAGGGCCTCCAGGCTCAGGGAAAACAATGCTCGCCAAAAGAATACCTACTGTTTTGCCTCCACTTAGTTTGAATGAATCTTTGGAAACCACCAAGATACATTCTGTAGCAGGGATCATGCCATCTAATGAAGCTTTGGTTACTATCAGACCCTTCCGTTCCCCTCACCATACTATATCAGATGCAGCTTTAGTTGGTGGCGGGATGAGCAAGATACGTCCTGGTGAAATTTCTTTGGCTCATCATGGCGTTCTCTTTATGGACGAGCTGCCAGAATTTGCCAGAAATGTATTAGAAGTATTGCGACAACCATTAGAAGATAAAAGCATTACTATATCACGAACAAGAATGACAGTGGAGTATCCTGCTAATTTTATGTTGATATGCTCAATGAATCCCTGCCCCTGCGGTAATTTTGGCAACCCAAATCAGGAATGTACATGCAGCCCTACACAGATCAGAAGATATCTTGGTAAAATATCAGGCCCGCTGTTAGACAGAATTGACATACACGTAGAGGTACCTAATGTTAAATATCAGGATCTTTCAGCAGAAAGAACAGGTGAAAAATCAGAAGTTGTCAGAGATAGAGTGGTAATAGCCCGCGAAAGACAGAACCAGCGATTCACAGGCTCTAATGGTATATATAAAAATGCAGATATGAACTCTAAACAGATCAGGAAATATTGCTTATTAGACGAGCCATCAAAAGATCTGCTGAAAATGGCTATAACACGTCTGGGGTTTTCAGCCCGCGCCTATAACAGGATACTAAAAGTATCACGCACAATAGCCGATCTGTCCGATTCCGACAATATTAAGTCTGAGCATATAAGCGAGGCGATCCAATATAGAAGTTTAGAAAAAGAATATGGATTAGCGTAATCAGAAATTATATGATTAAATGTTATAACTATTAATTGCAGCAAATGGAGATCAACTTTTTGATCAATTATGAAAAGAATTGTAATGAAAAACTGGACTTTAAATAATAAGAATGCTTTGGTAACAGGCGGCACCAAAGGAATAGGAAGAGCAATCGTTGATGAATTAGCAGAGCTTGGCGCTAATATATGCTTCACTTCCAGAACACAAGCAGATATTAATAAAATGATCGAAGAGTTTAAAACCAAAGGGATTACTCTGCAAGGTATATGCTCAGATGCATCTAAGCAAGCTGACAGGCAGAAAATTTTCGATGAAATCCAATTTGATTCGTTAGATATTCTGGTCAATAACGCTGGAACAAATATCCGCAAAGCTACGCTTGATTATACAGACGAGGAATATGATTTTATAATGGAAACAAACCTTAGATCAGTATATGAAATTTCACGACTCGCATATCCCTATTTAATAAAATCTGGCAGCTCTTCAGTTATTAATATCGGCTCAATAGCCGGCAAGATGATAGTCAGCACAGGCTCACCTTATGCGGCATCTAAAGCTGGAGTAGCCCAAATGACACGCTATTTTGCTGTAGAATGGGCTGGAGTTGGTATTCGAGTAAATGCGATAGAACCTTGGTATATTGAAACTCCTCTTACAAAACCAGTACTGGATAACTCCCGAATATTTGAAAGAATAATAAGCCAGACACCTATGAAAAGAGTAGGCAAACCCAACGAAATAGCTGGACTGGCGACATTCCTTTGTATGCCGCTAAGCTCATATATTTCAGGACAAGTTATTGCTGTGGACGGTGCAGCATCATGTAAAATTTTATAATCAAACAATGGCATAATATGAAATTTCTTAGTATTTTTTTTATTGCTTTTATATTCTATTTTTCTAATATCTATTCTCAGGTAAATGTAGAAGACCTAAGGCACGAAAGCAAAAATCAAGGCATAAGCTTCAACTTGGGATTAAATTTTACAATAGACAAAGGAAACACTGAGGAAGTCGAGATCATACCCTCCGCACAACTTGATTATACACATGAAAAATACTATACATTCATTTATGTTGATGGCAAATATAAAGAATCTGATTTTAGCAGGACCAGTAACAACGCTAAGATACATTATCGCTTTGTTTACCAACTTTCCGAAGTATTCTATCCCGAAGTATTTCTGCAATCCGAGTTTGATGAATTTATCGAACTAAAGGAAAGAGACCTTATAGGCGGAGGTATGCGCTTTCAAATCTTTAATTTCGGAGCTAAAAATGATTCTACAGCAACAATTGGTTTAAGCTTTGGAGTGGGTGCAATGTATGAATATGAATTAATAAACAGCAACCCTGACTATTCAAATTACAATACAAGATTAACCAGTTACCTTAGTTTTAAATGGAAACCTGCTGAGAGCTTAATATGTGCCGTAACAACTTACTTCCAGCCAAAATTAAATGTAATGGAGGATATTAAAGTATATAATGAGACGGAGTTAGCTTTTTATATAAACAAGTATCTCGCTTTTAACTTTGATCTGACTTTGAAATATCACAGCCGACCTCCAGCAAGCGTTAAGACTTACGACTTAGAAATCTCAAATGGATTAAAGCTGTTTTTATAATTAAAAATATTTCTAATTTTGAATGAAGTAGATGTTATAATATTTTTGATCTCTGTTCACCATAACAGCACTCGAAAGATATTAAGACCAATGCAAAAGTCCAAAACTGATCCCTCCCCTATCCTGCTTTATAAATAAGGAAGGGGGTAAACTGTTGAAATATAATATCACAACTCCTGATCCTACTACGTAAAATAAAGAGTTATGAAGATTGGGTAATAAACAATAATTTCGCTGAATTTTGGATATGTATTATAAGAACCCCAATTAACGACGAAGTTTTTGTTTCGTATGCTTCCAGAGTTGTGAATATATTAACCTCCCTCTCTTTTAAGAGGGGGATTGATGGGGTGTTTTTCTTCCTTTTGCAATGGTCATAAAATAATGTTCAGCATCCTCTGCAAGAGCAGTTGCAATGAGAAATAAATCCAACACAACAGTAAATAATCATTGAAAGAAGATCTTGATTGACAAATTCGCAAAAAGTCTCTGGCTGGGAATTTGTCATATCTTAAAAAAATTTGCTATATACATTTAGAATCAGTATATTAACTGTTACAAGGCACATTATTTTTAATTGAATGATCTGAGGTGCGTTATGAAAGTATTAATTAAGCTGCTTATTTTGACACTTACTATCATAACTTTTCTGGTCAATGATCTGCACTCACAAAAGAAAACGGTACTACTTGAGAACTTAGTATGTAACACTTTTGGCAATACTCCCGCAACAATTTGGCATACTGATTCAATACAAAAACTCTACCATGACGATATTATTCTTGTTAGACATCATGTTGATTATTCCACTTATTATGATGAATGGGATCCTACTTTTTATGATTCTCTGGGATTAGCTGATTTTCAAATATTTAATTATTATGCACGTAAGACTTGGAATCCATATCACATTGCTTATTTGGACAGGAAAATGTTCAAGAATAGTTCAGGGAAACTTGATCATCCAATCCCAAGGGATCTTTATAAATATTTGGATGATGCAATGTCTGCTCCTCCTGAGGCAATGGTCTCTGTTGATTGGAACATAGATTTTGTAGTACGGAAGCTATTGGCAAAGCTTCATGTAATAGTTTTGCAATCTGTCCAGAAACAGTTTCGCTTTAATTTATTTGTTATCGAGGATAGCGTAATGGGTCATGGACTTGGTTGGGATCAGTATAATGCTTTGTCCGGTAATAACTCATGGCTGCCTTGCCCTTATGTAAATGAGCCAGATACGATCAAGAACTTTGTTCACCGACATGTAGTTAGGAAATGTCTTGGAGGTACTTTTGGTGTGAAGGGTAGCTTTAATGATCAAGCTCAGCAAGGTGATTACTTGATTCATGATTTTCAATGTGATCTCGATGAAGGGTTGGACTTGAATAAGATAAGCGTTGTTGGGTTGGTTCAGGTATTTGATCCGGGAAACGACGATTACGAAATAATCAATTCCTCAAGGGGGGTAAGAAAGGATATACCCTTTAGTATAAGCTCGGCTGGTAAAAATTTCTCTGTGAAACCTTCCATGCAAACATTTTCTAAAACGTATGAAATAAAAAATACTTCAAATGAAACCAGGGAATATGAGTTTGCCATCTCAAAATCGGAGAGAACACCCGATGATTGGGAAATAATTTCATTTCCTGATAAAGAAATTTCATTAGCTTCAGGAGAAACTTCAGAAATATCTATCGAATTTACCAGATCAGAAATTACAGGTATTGGCGATGCAATTTTGGAGGTTTCTGTTAAAGATGATGATTATTCATTTCTATGGACTGAGGTGATGACTTTATATGCTGAAGAGATTAAGTATCTATCTGTAACAGATGAAGCCGGGTTTATGGAATATAGCTTAGCTCAAATTTTTGAAGAAATCGGGCGGGATGAAATTTTTGAAGTGGCGCCGGAATTTTTGTTAGATAACTCAGAATATTTTCCTCAATTAAAGACAATCATCTGGAACACCGGTTACATTCTCGAAAATATTGATTCTTTGAAAACAGAAATAATTACATCGCTGTTTCAAAAGGGTGTGAATATATTTCTATGCGGCAATGCCGGAGCAATAGATCATATTACATATTATTATCCTGATGTATTTGGATTTGAAAGAATCGGTTATCATACAAGGAAGAATTTATATTTTACTGGTTTTGAAGACGACTTGATCTCCAGTTTTCTTCAGGAAAAGAATATTTTAAATGAATATATTGATTATACAACTGCAATAGGAAATATTACAAATTTTGAAACAACATCTCCCTTTATAAAGTTTAGTGAAGGAGGAATTGGGAGATTTTATGGCGAGAATGACACTTATTATGATAGCACAATAACATCAGATGCCTCATATTTTGGTGTGAAGATCAATAAAGAAAATGCCAGAGCTGTGATTATGTGGCTATCTCCACACAGGATAGCCAATAAAGATACTATGAACATACTGGTAAATAACATTATAAACTGGCTTGATGGTACTTTATCAGTAAAAGACTACCATGCAAATAATGGGCGGTTTTACCTTGGTGTTTTTCCTAATCCTGCCTACTCTGAAGTTAGTATAAGATTTGCTTATGATGATATTATGCCTGAGTTCATTGAAATAGATCTATATGATATTAAAGGTAATATAATTCAATCTGTTTTCAGCGATTATATGAATACAGGAGAAATTAGTATAAACATTGACGTTTCCAAATTACCGGCAGGGAATTACAGAATAATGCTGAAAGGTACAAGTGATATTATTTCTTGTCCTTTGGTAATTTTAAGATAATATTTTGATTATTTCATTATAGATTGTATATTTAATAAATATTTATACTAAGACATTGAAATATTATATGAGATCTTTTATAAGTAGTTATATTCAATCTATATTGATACTTTCAATATTATCTCTGGCTATTACAAATACAGATTGTATTGGCAACGATGAAGTATTACCTAATTCAACTGCTTTTTCAGTAAATAATTCTGAATATCCGTTTATCGAAAATAAAGGACAATTCATTGCCAATGAAACGGATATGGCAAGCGATGTGAAATTTGTTGGGCAATTTGGCAATAAACACATCTACGCAAAAAGTAATGGCATTTCTTTTGTTACTTTTGAATCAACCGCTGACAGCAATACTTACTCTTCAATCAGACAGGATATGGATTTCCGCGATTGTAATCTGAACATCAGGATCATTGGCGATGAAAGATCAGATGATTATATCAACTACTATCTCCCCCAATGCCCCAAAGGAATCCTGAATGTTCATAAATACAAAAGAATTGTTTATAAAAACATCTACGATAATATTGACTTTGTGCTTTATAATAATTCAAATGGTGAGCTGCAATATGACTTTAATGTTAATCCGGGTGGCGATCCTTCTGAGATATGCTTAGATGTGAATGGAGCTGAAGAAATTTCTATCGAAAATGGCGATCTGGTAATAAAATCAATTAATAATGAGTTAACCCATATTGCTCCTTTCTCATATCAGGATATAGCTGATAGTAATAATGAAGTAAAATCCTCTTTTATTCTCAATTCTGATAATAGTATTGGTTTCAAACTTTCAAGCTATGACCAAAGCAGAAAGCTCATAATTGACCCTGTAATAAGAGAATGGGGCACTTTCTATGGTGGTTCATATATGGATTTCATTCAAGGTATCTCCTTCGATAATGATAATAATATGGTAGCTTGTGGCTACACTGAAAGCATTTATGGAATCGTTACATCTGGGGCTTATCAGGAGGTTTTAAACGGACCTTTAGATGCCATGATAATGAAAATGGATGATCAGGGAAATAGGATATGGTGTACCTATTATGGTGGATCAGAGTGGGACTTCACTGCCGATCTGAGTATTGACAAAGAAAACAATATATTCTTATATGGCTCCACTTTCAGTAATGATGTCATTGGAGCCGGAGGGTATCAGAGTGATAACAATGGTGGGCACGATGCTTTCCTTGCAAAATTCAACTCCTCAGGTTATCGGATTTGGGGGACTTTCTATGGTGGCGAGGGATTCGATAATCCAATTCTTGATAATAACACGATAACGGGTAAAATAGCATTAGATGCTGTTGCTAATATCTTTATTTCGGGACATACTTCAAGTAAGCAGGTAATGGGAGTTGATGGCTGGCAATCTGAGATTTCTTCTGATTTGCAGGACTGTTTTATTGCCAAGTTTGATTCAACAGGAAACAGGATTTGGGGCACTTATTATGGCGGTCAATACCTAGATCGTGCTCATGGAATTGGAATTGATCACGAAGGAAATGTAATAGTATGTGGATATACTGCCAGTCCAAATGTATTTGCTTCTGAGAATGCTTTTCAGGAGTTAACTATTGCAATTAATTATGCTATGTTCTTATCTAAATTTGATAATGTAACTGGAAATAGGATCTGGGGTACATATTTTTTTGATGAAAATTTTAATTCCACCATAAATGATATTGATGTAGATGAATATGGGAACATATATTTTTGTGGGGTTACATTATCACCTAACTTAGGTATTGGGCAATATCAGGGGCAGTATGCCGGTGATGCCGATTTGCTTATTGGCAAATTCTCAAATAATGGGAAACCACTTTGGGCAAGCTATCTTGGTGGTAGTGCTTATGATCATTCTACCAAAATTTCTGTTAATAACAATGGGAATGTATATATAACAGGTATGTCGGAAAGTGCTGATTTTCCTGTGAAAGCGGGCTTGTATAAAGAGAAGAGAGCATGGAGAGATGCCATAATTGCTAAGTTTGATACTAACGGCAGATATATCTGGGGGTCCTTTTATGGTGGCAACTGTATAACGGAAGATATCATTAATGATGCAAGCTGGGCTATGGATGTAAACGATGATAACCAGATACTGATTGCGGGAAAGACCTGCAGTACAGATCATTTTGGCGAAGGAGGTTTTCAGGATAATTATGGTGGCGGTTTGCAGGATGCCTGGATAGCTATGCTCAAAGATTTTACAATTACTTTGGACATTACAGAGCCGCTTTCGGCTTGTCAGGGTGCAGTTATTTTAATACCGTTTACTTTAGATGAAGAACTGCAGCATGAATATAATTTCGAAGCAATCATCTGGGATATCAATGGCAATGAATCAGATGCTATTACTATTGGTTCTCTTAGTTCAAAGACTTCAGGAATAATTGAAGCAACATTGCCAAAGCAGTTAGCTCCGGGCAAATATTACATTACCATTAATGGGGCTTCCAATTTCATTGAAATTTTAGTGAATCCTCTGCCTCAGCCCAACATCTTAGGCGATGCTTATGTCTGCTCAAAAAATACTATGGGATATACCTGCAATCTTCAGGATAATTTCACTTATGAATGGTCTGCGGAAAAGGGCATTATCGTCGGGGATAATAAGCTGAAAACCATGAATATTTATTGGGATGAACCAGGTAAAGATATTATTTCATTAACTGTAGTAAACAATATCACCGGCTGCGCAAATATAAACGAAATGGAAATAAAAGTGGATATCTGGGAGGCAGAAATATATGGAAAAAGATTAATATGTAATGAAGATTTTCAGCAGATATATTTTAACAATATCCAGGGCTTAGATAAAAAATGGGAAATAAGCGGAGGAACCAACATCGGATCAGAAACATCTGATACTATAAGCGTTACATGGTCTTCCTATGGCACTAATTCATTATCTTTAATTTTAAGAAATCCCAACGGCGGATGCAGCGATACAACAAATATAGAAGTAATAGTTGACGACAAACCACTACCGACCCCTGAAATAATTGGCAGGATAGCCGTTTGCGAAAATGATATCCAAACATATTACACGGTTGATAATGGTATTAATAGTTTCAGATGGTCCGTGCAAGGCGGCAAAATAATCGGATCGGACAATGAGAGCAGCGTTACTGTTCAATGGTCAGAGAAAGTTCCTGCTAATATATTTTTAACGGAATCTACTCCCTCAGGATGCAGCGGCACCGACGAAAAAAAAGTATATATAAACTGCTATGGTCTGGAATTAGAAGGGGAATTTTATGTTTGTCAGGATGGTACATATCTTTACAAAGTAAAACATATACCAGGCACAACAAATATCTGGGCAGCAAAACCGGGCGGCGAAGTACTAAGCGATAGAACTCTCGATTCTGTTTATATTAAATGGACATCAACAGGCACTAAACTGCTGAATCTGGCAAAAAGAACAGTAACAGACTCTCTGGATTGTATCAGAGTGATGAATAAACTTCTCAATAATTCTAAAGAAGAAACTATTATCTCTTTGCCAAAAATTGAATATGATCCAAAGCAGCAATTCGAAAAGCATATCTCTATACCAGTTATGATCAATGAAGCGGGATGTCTGCAATACTTTGATAGTCCGCTTTCCTTCACTGCTTATATAAGATTGAAAAAAACGATGTTTCTGCCACTGAAAAGCGCCGCACAAAATTATTTTGACGACGAGGACGGAATGTGGCGTACTATTGAAGTAAGCAAAAGTATTGATATATTCAAAGGCGATACGCTATTGGAGATCAAAGGTTATGGCTTGCTCGGGGATGTAATGGAAACACCTATTATCATTGACTCACTGATATTTGATGACTACGAAGTGAAAACTCAATTCAATGACGGGAAACTGAGTTTAACGAATATCACTGATATTGGTGGTAAAAGATTACTAAAAAAGCAGAAAATGAAATTCCTGCAAATATATCCCGTACCATTCAGTGATGAACTCGATATTATAGTAGAAAGTAGAGATAAAGCAGATGTCTGGATTGAGCTATATTCAATACTCGGCGAAAAGGTCTTCTCGGAGAATTTTTCTCTGAGTTCTGGAGTTCAGGAAAAGAAGATAAAGCTGACAGAGCGGCTTTCAGATGGAGTTTATCGAATAGTGCTTAGGGATATTGATCACATTATATCAGAAAACGTATTGATCAAAAACTAAATGAATTATTTTAGAATACATATTCTAATCATCATTTTTTCTATGATTGCAACAAATTTTGCAGAATCATCACTGCTTTCAAATCTAAAAACAAGGATTGGTATTCATGGCGGTGTGAACAGCAATTCTCATAAAGCAGACTTTCTGATGCTGCCAGATGTACCGAACTGCTGTGTGGAATATAATGATGCCACTTCAACAAAGTATGGCTTCCGGGTTTTTGCGGAGATAAATGTGCTGAGTTTTATAGATATTCAAATAGGTGCTTCATACAATGAGTTGGGTGCAAATTTGCAATCTGATGAGTATATTGGGAATACTGAAGTACTCGATCAGGTTTTTCCAGTATTTACAACTCATAATCTGGAAGCAGATATCGGAGTGCTTGCGTTTAATCCATCAATATCAATTATGCCATACAAAGATATTCCAATTCGGCTTGGAGTGGGTTTCGAAACTGGCATATTGCTGCAAAAGTATATATACCAGCATGAGGACCTTAGCAAAGAAGCAATTGAAAATGGTGTGATTTTCTATGATGGTGTAAATGATGTCGGGACTTCAAGGAATATTTATAAAGGAGATATTCCTTATACCAATAATTATAATGCAATCACTTTTTCTGCGGCTTACGATATCCCCATTAGCAGCAGATTTTCTCTACGCCCTGAAGTGATCTATAAATACGGTCTCGATGACATAGCCCCCAGTGTGAATTGGAAGATAAGCATCCTGACTTTTGGATTATCAATATGCTATAATCTTTATCCAGATGCATTTGATATGAAATATTTAATGAACTCGAATTTAACTGACTCAGTACCTGACAATTTGGCAAAGAATCAAAGGATCATCAATAATGAATTGGAAAGTAGTATGGCTTTTTTCCGAAATCAAGCTCAGAATATTAGAAAAGATGATAAAGATGATGACTTGCCATTTAAAGATAGAGACAGAGACAACGAGTTTTCTTGCTG
>CAYQTZ010000022.1:0-2823 GCA_964420565.1 uncultured Hyphomicrobiales bacterium | reverse complement strand
TTTTTTACTCATCAAGAAATAAAGAAGAGTCAAATTCTATTCTTAAAAAGATGAAAGATAAATTTCCTGACTCCAATATATATATACAGGAATGGATGAATCCTGATTCGGAACAAATTTATTTTAGAGTAAGAACTAAGTGCTATGACGACTATTTTAAAGCATTCGAATTTGAAAAGAAATATAAAGAATACAAATTGGTTATTGATCAACCATCTATAATAAAGTGCTATTAACCGGGAACAATATGAAAGCAACGATAAAAAATATTATCACATTCTTACTGATCTTTCTGGTCATAAACATTATTTGTCTTGCTCAGGAAAAAGATTCTAATATACGGATCATTAAGTTCAATAGAATAGGTCAGCAGGAAGTGATCAAAAAAGGTGAAAATTATAGAATTATTTATGGCGTTGCAAATCCTGAGAATACCCGTATCAGATATCAACAATCTAACAATGACAACGAATACATTCTGGAGTTAGTCCACTATGAAGACCTCGTAAAAGAAACTGAAAAGCCAGATTTAACGGCAGAAGAATTAGACAAAGTGAAAAGGATCAACGATTCTTTACAAAATATGCTTAATTCAATCATGTCTAAAGAAAAATCTTCTGAGGAGCAGGATAAACCTGTCGTTGAAGAAGAAACTGAACCTGAAATAGATAAAAAAGAAATCGAAAGATCACCCACTTCAATACCTGCTGATGAGGATATCGAAGTTCTAAATGACCAGATAGCTGAATATGATGAAATAATTTCTGCTAATAAAACTGAATACGACCAAAATACCAAAGAAATTGAAACTTTACAGGATAAAATAAGGGATCTGAAATTAAGCGGAAAATCTCCCCAAGAAATCCTTAAATTGCAAAATGAACTCAATGAATTAATGAATAGAAACAACTCATTATTAGCAGAGAACACCGATCTGAACCTTAATAAGAGTCTTTTGCTGAAAGATATTGAGCTAAAAAATTCTGAGCTTAAAAAGAAAGAAGAGCAAATGATCTTTCTAATAATAATCATTGGCTTAATATTAATTCTTGCAATAGCATTTTATATAAATTACAAATCAAAAAAGAAAGCAAATATTCAACTTCAAAAATTGAATGAAGAACTCGCAGATAAAAACCACAAGATCAGCGAGGCACACAGACAAATAACAGATTCCATCAATTATGCTTTGAAAATCCAGCAGGCAGTTATTCCTAACAACGAAAGACTTGGAGAATTGCTTTCAGATTTCTTTATATTATTTAGACCAAAATCTGTTGTGTCCGGTGATTTTTATTGGATTGAAAATATTGACGGCTATACTTTTGTTGCCGTGGTTGACTGCACAGGGCACGGAGTTCCCGGCGCTTTTATGTCAATTATTGGGAATGACTTGCTGAATCAGATAATTAAAGAGCGGAAAATATTCGATCCCGCAAAAATATTGCATGAGCTTCATATTGGAGTTCGATCAGCTCTCCAGCAAAAAGACGTGATAGGCGAACAGCAAGATGGCATGGAAACCTGTCTGGTGATGATAAAAGATGATAAATTGACTTATGCCGGGGCTAAACGCCCATTATGGTTTGTGAAAAACGGCAAATTCCATGAAATAAAAGGCAATAGAAAACCCATTGGTGGCAGGCAAAAAGAAAAAGTCAGAGAATTCGACAATCATGTTATTGATCTGGACAGCAAAATCACAATATACCTTACATCTGATGGTTATGCAGACCAGAACGATCCCAATAATAGAAGCTATACTACCCGGCGACTGAAAAATTTCTTAGATAGTATTGCAGATAAAAATATGATAGATCAACATAAATTGCTCTCTGAAGAATTGGAAAGATTCTCAAATGGAGAACCGAATAGAGATGATATTTCAATATTAGGTTTTAAAATATCCCCAAGAGGAAAAAAATGACAGAATTTGACTTGTTTGATTTTTATCAAAAAGTAAAGGATATGAATATCCTATTGCAGTTCAAAGGGGCTGTATCTCAGGAAATATTGATTGAGATTGGCGAGATGATAAATCACCACTGTAAGCAATATCCTACTGAAATTCAAAAGTCATTTTCAGTATTTGTAGAGCTATCTCAGAATATTATGAATTATTCTGCTGAAAAAGAAGTAATAAACGGCAAAGAGATAGGTGTTGGATTGCTGGTATTCACAGAAGACGAAAATTCTTATAAGATATACTCAGGCAATCAGATATTAAATAATAATATATCAAATATCACTAATAAAATAGATATAATCAATCAATCTGATTGTTCTACGCTCAAAGAGATGTATAAAAAACAAGGCAAAGAGCCAAGAAACAATAAAGCCAAAGGAGCCGGGCTCGGATTGATATTCATTGCCAGACAAAGCAAAAGCCAGATAGGATATACTATAAATAAAATTAACAAGGATATTTCATTCTTAGAACTCAATGTAAAAATAATGAAAAGAGGGGAAAAATGAGAAATTTAGTAATAGAAGCCACTAAGAGCACTCCATATATTAACTTCAATGCAGAAACTCGCATCTTGAATATTGAAGGAGACGCGTATCCCGAAAATACATCAAACTTTTTTGATGTAGTTCTCGAATGGGTCAATGAATTCATTCAAGAGAATAAGGAAAAGGTAACTATTAATGTAAATCTGAATTATTTCAATACCAGCACTTCAAAAGCATTACTCGATATTATAGATATTTTCGAGGAGCAATTCAAGCAAGGGCTACAGGTAGAACTGAATTGGCATTATAAAGAAGATTACGAAAGCATACAGGAAAGCGGTGAAGAATTTTCTGAAGATGTATCCTTTC
>CAYQTZ010000021.1:949-16081 GCA_964420565.1 uncultured Hyphomicrobiales bacterium | reverse complement strand
GAGAGTTTGGATAATCCAATCACGTGCTTGTCAGGAATATAACCTACCGCTGCTACTCCGGATATTGGCAACCAATGGTGGGAGCACATAGACATTACTTCTATGCCCTTACTGATTATCAATTCATCGACCTGTTTTCTATTCGGAAATACTGTACTTGTCGGGGCTTCATTATATCTGCCCTCGAAAAGTTCGTTGACTAACATTTTGGCGATACGTTTAGGTGTCTGATAGCTGTTAGGATCGTTTCTGGAAATTCTAAGAATATCCATTACCTCAACGAATTTTTGTTCAAGCAGAGGTATCATTTCTTTAAGTTCTTTTTTGCTTAAAGGCATATTGTCATTAGCGTCAAATAATATGTGTCCGTTTTCATTCGTGAATGGCATGTTCGGGTGGTTAGTGTCGTCAAAAAATTGGTCGTAATCCTCTTCCTCAATCCCAAAGTCGTTTTTAACCACGGAAATGATTTGCTTTTCTAAATGTTCGTCTCTCGTTCTCATCATTTAACTCCTGCTAAAATTATATCGTTTAATATCTACAGGTTCACCAAAATATTCAACATAACTATCTTCAGTTTCATAAAGTTTAATAGAATGAAGCTTGCCGGCAGGAATTTTATCTACTAAAATATCCCAAAAAATAATGGCGATATTCTCTACTGTCGGTATTACATCTTTCAAAAACTCTACATCAAAACTCAAATTTTTATGGTCAACTTTCTCAACAATTTCGGACATTAAAATAATCTTAAGTTTTTTTAAATCAATAACGTAGCCAGTGCTTGGGTCAGGTATTCCGGCTACTGTTACTGCTAATGTATAGTTATGCCCATGTCCGTATAAGTTATTGCATTTATCAAAGACTTCCTCATTCTTTGTGTGGCTGAACTCAGGATTATATAATCTGTGAGCAGCCGAGAAATTAACTTTCTTTGTAATGTATAGCATTTTTTTGCGTCCCTATAATGTACAAAAATACAAACTATTATCAATAGTATGATATTGTTTGGAAATTTATCTTTATTTTTGAAATAACATTAGTTTATAACGAATTAATATTAATTTTAATGGATTTATAAATGAAAACAGTTTCTTTAATAATTACAGCGATGCTTTTTTTGATTGCTTCATGCGCCACTACCATAGAAGAAAAGCAAAATATACGTGCTGAGCGATTAGCTTACAACGAAGCAGACATCCGGAATCTGACCATAAAAGGCAAGATAAGCACAAACTTCGATGGTAGCAGTTTTTCTACAAAAATAAAAGCTAAAGTTGCGTGGATGGATTCTTTGCATCTGACAGTAATAGGACCATTTGGCATTCCTTTGGGGAATGTATTTGCAAAAAATGATCGTTTTGTGTTCTATAATACTATGCAAAACGAAGTAATAACAGGAAATCCCGAAACTATGGATCTTGGCTCTTTGATCAATATATCATTAAAATTTGAAGACCTGATACACTTCCTCAGGAATGAAACTCTCGAGCCAACTGCAAACTATGAAGTGGATGATAACCATAAATCAGCAAATGAAGTGCTTTACAGGAATAATAAGAACAAAGATTATGTTGAATATGTTTTATTTTCTCTCAAGAATAATACGATCAGGCAGTACCAGAGGAAACTACGCGACGGAGGCACTTTGGTTTTAAATATCCTATTCCGCAATCATGACAGCAATAATCTTGCAAAGGAAATTATTTTCAATTCACCAGAGAATAAAAGCTCTATGACCATGGAAATAGACGAAATATTAGTCAATGAAATATTTAACGAACCATTCTCATTTCCAATTCCTGAAAATGCAAAAAAATTACAAATAATTGATCAGTTTGATTAAAACGAGAAATATGACCGTTCGTATCCAAAATATTTTCTTAATTGCAGTAGTGATACTTCTCCCTAATGCAGTTTTTTCATCTGGTATGGATACATTGCAGATAAACGGAGTATTTACTGATATTGCCTTAGTTCAAAAAGATTCCTTAGACGTTATAGCTGATACTTTAGAAACTAAGATTGAGAACGACACACTAAAAGCCCGCTCCTCTTCAGGTATTGACACAACAGTTGTTTCATCAGCAAAAGATTCTTTAGTATTTGACATGAAGAAAAAGACTCTGCGGCTTAGAGGTGATGCCGTGTTTAATTATAAAGAACAGAAAATGGAAGCCGAGGTCATTACTCTTGATTTCAACAGGTCTTTGATGGAAGCTTATGGTTTGAAAGATACCAACGACAAAACTTATGGCTTCCCTCAATTTACTGATAAAGGAGAGGTATTTGTCGGCGAAAAGTTTTCATATAATTATAAGACTAATCAAGGAAAGATCAATCTCGGCGAAACCCAAATGACAGAGGGGTATTACTATGGCGAGAAAATAAAACGTGTCTCTGCAGACGATATGTTCGTTGAGGATGGCAGATATACTACCTGCGACGACCCTAACCCCCATTATTACTTTGGCTCTCCCAAGATGAAAGTAATAGCTCAGGATAAAGTTTTCCTTGATCCAATTATTTTTTATGTAGAGGATCTGCCTGTATTTATTTTACCAGTGGGATTATATTTCCCCAATAAAACCGGCAGACAGTCAGGTTTGATAATACCGTCATTCTTCTTCTCGAAAAATCGGGGCGTTACTTTTGAAAATCTTGGGGTATATCTTGCTTTAAGTGAATATTATGACACGCAATTCTTAGTTGATCTGTATTCAAAAGGCGGTTTTAATATTAAAAATAATATTCGCTGGGAACAGAGATATTACCACAGCGGTGAGATGAATGTAGAATTTGGCTATACACGATACAATCCCGACGAAGAATATACAAAAAACTGGGGCTTCTCACTCAGGCATAACCATACAATAATACCACAGAAAACGAGATTAACTATCAATACAAGCTTCTCTTCACAAGACCTTTACCGTAATACCAGAATCAACCAAAACGATAGATTGACTCAACTGATAAACTCTAATGCTTCACTTTCGCATACTTTTGATAATGGTGCTTCGCTGTCTCTTTCATATTCAAGGTCTCAGAATATCATTACTGATACTTATGACCAGACTATGCCGCGGCTTAGCTTCTCGCTGCCTCAGATATATCCATTAAAAGGATTGGTCTCATCAGACAATTGGCTTAGTAATGTTACTTTCAATTATAACTTTAATGGTTTATACCAGAACTCAAAAAAAAGAGAAACTAATCTAATATCTATAGGCGACACTGTCTATACCGATACAACAGATGTATATCCTTATACTTCAAGAATGGAGCATCGCCCGAGCATATCATATTCACTGCCAAAATTAGGATATTTTTCTGTAACGCCTTCAGTCAATTTTAGTATGAATAATTATTTTCGCCGATTGAACAGATCTTTTAATACTTCTGATTCTACTATTGTGGATAATTTCGAATATGGATTTTTTACTGAATATGACTATAGGTTCAGTTTGAATGTATCAACACGGCTTTATGGTATGGCTAACCCAGAACTCTTCGGCGTTAATAAACTTCGTCATACATTCGAGCCATCAATTTCGTTTGTCTATAGTCCAGATCTATCCAAGAGTTCTTATGGATTTTATGATGAATACTATGATGAACGCAGACAAGATCATGTGCAGTACTCCAGATTTGCTACCGATGGCGGGGGAATTGCCTCACGCTATCTGTCACAATCCATTAGTTACTCTTTCGGCAATACTTTCGAAGCAAAAGTAGCTCAGGGCGATACACTTGATGACAAGAACATTCAATTCCTTCGTCTTGATCTAAGTGGGTCATATAATTTTGCCGCAGATTCTTTGAAGCTAAGCGATATCTCCGTAAACTATCGTACTCCCGAGGTAGCTGGTTTTTCTTTTAATGGCAATGCTTCGCTAACGCCTTATGATGAGCTAATAATTGCTGATCCGATATCAGGTGTAGAAAACTACCGCAAAGTTGATCAATTCAGGATTAGTAATGGCAAGGGGCTTTTTCGTTTGACTCGGGCTAATTTTAGAATATCAACATCATTTTCATCAGAAGGAATAGGGGGGACGGCTACTTCCCGAAAAGATACCACAGAACAAGATGAAATTGGGCTTGGCGAACGTTTCAGACAGAGAATAGACCATGTGGAAACCGATAGCGATTATTACGGGGATAATTCGCCGGGATATGCTCCCATATCTATCCCATGGAATGTATCATTAGGTCTTAATTATAATTACAGCCAGCCAACCCCAGTTACCTCTACAAAATCACTTAATTTAAATGCAGATTTTTCTTTTAACTTAACAGAGACATGGTCTTTCAAAGGAGGCTTCGATTATGACTTTATCAATAATGAATTGCTACGACCTCAGCTATCAGTTCACAAAGACATTCACTGCTGGGAACTTGATCTAACGTGGTATCCGATTGGCTATAATCAGGGATTCTATCTGCGGTTTGGCATCAAGGCAAGTCATCTGAAAGATCTGAAAATAGAAGATAGGAGCAGCCCATTATATTAGGATATTTTTTATTGTATTCAGCTCAAGAGTAAATGTAATTACTATAACCATTGCAAAAACATCGTTTGACACACAATCCTCGTAACTCTTTCATTTTTAGTTGTGGCTTCATTCGTTCTGATATTGCAGTTTGTATTATCAAATCAATTGAGTTATATTTGGCTTATTGAGATACATTTTTTTACGGAGGAATATAATTTTATGTGTGGTATTGCGGGAATTGTCAATTATTCATCTAATGATTCACAGATCAATCCAAAGATACTCAAAGATATGAGTGATGTTATCATCCATCGCGGGCCTGATTCAGACGGACATTGGATCTCTTCGGATAACAAATGTGGATTTTCTTTCAGGCGGCTTGCTATCATTGATCTTACCGACGCCGGGAACCAGCCCATGACTACTACCGATGGCAGATTTACTATTGTATTTAACGGAGAGATCTATAATCATAAGCAAATCCGCGATGAATTAGAGCAAAAAGGATATGAATATAAATCGCAGACTGACACTGAAACTATACTCAATGGCTTTTTAGAATACGGCAAAGATATTGTACTTAAGCTGACAGGAATGTTTAGCTTTGCTATTTGGGATTCAGAAAGAAAAGAGATTTTTGCAGCACGGGACCGTATCGGCATAAAGCCTTTTTATTTTACTGAGAAAAACGGGAATTTTATATTTGCCTCAGAAATTAAATCAATATTTCAACATCCCGATATATCACCTGAATTAAACGATCAGGAGATTACAAATTATCTGAATTACGGTATGTCCGGTAACAGAGAATCGCTATTCAAAGGCATTCAGAAGCTGACTTCTGCTCATCTCCTGACTTATAGCAAATCTGATGGAATTAATATCAAGCGATACTGGTCGCCAATATCAGCAGATACGCCATATACAAATATGGACAGCCGAGAAATTGAGCAAGAAGTTCTTCGTTTATTGCGACAGGCGATCAAAGACCGCATGATGAGCGATGTGCCATTTGGAGTATTTCTAAGCGGCGGTATAGATTCCAGCTTGAACGTAGCACTGATGGATGAGTTAATGGATCGACCTATAGACACTTATTCTGTCGGTTTTAAGGAATTAGAGAAGTATAACGAGTTAGGTTACGCCCAGACAATTGCCGATATATTTAAAACGAATCATCACGAAATACTTATCGATGAAAAGGATTGCTTACCTATACTTGAGGATTTGGTTTGGCACGAAGATGAGCCAAATGCTGATCCAGTGTGTATGCCTTTATATTTTCTTAGCAAACTAACTCGAGATTCCGGCACTATAGTAGTACAGGTAGGAGAGGGAAGCGATGAGCAATTTGTAGGCTATCCATGGATGATGAGGGAGTATAATTTCTTTAGAACTTACTGGTCGTACTTTGCTAAAATGCCCGACTCTGTTCAAAGATCACTATATTTGCTTACTAAACCTCTTTTGAAAAAATCAAAATTATCTCCGGCATTAGATTATATACGTCGGGGTATGTCAGGGGAGCAGTTGTATTGGGGCGGTTCTTCGATATTCTCCCCAACAGATATGGAGACTCTGATAAGTGGTAAATACAAAGCATATATTAACGAACCTGCCAAGTTAGCAGAACGGCTTCACGGCGAAATATTGTCAATATATAAAGATGCCGACTATCTGCAGAGAATTCTTTACGTTGAACTCAATCAGCGGTTGGCAGAAATTCTACTGATGCGTGTTGATAAAATCGGCATGGCTCACAGTATCGAAGCACGAGTGCCATTTTTAGATCATCGGCTTGTTGAGTTTACTATGTCTATACCACCAAATCTGAAAACTCCGGATAATAAAACTACAAAATATATTCTAAAAAATGCTATTAAAGATATCTTGCCAAATGATATTATACATAGAAAAAAGCAGGGTTTCTGGGCTCCTGTTAACGAATGGCTGCGACATGGATGGTATAATTATGCAAGAGATAAAGTGCTTAATTCGCCTATCAATAAACATGAAATATTTAATACTGATGAGATTATACGTATGTTTGATATGCACCACTCAGGCAAAAGGAATTATGGAATTAAGCTTTTTTCACTGCTCACTCTTTCACTTTGGTATGAGAAATATTTTGAGAAATAATGGATAGTATAACGATAATATATTTTATAATTACAATTCCTGTAATACTCTTTTTTGGGATGTTTGGCTATTATTCCTTAGTCGAAAAGAAACCAAGAGCTGCATTCATTAGCATTAGCACTACATTACTATTATTTGTCATATTTATTTTAATATATATTTTCGATACGACAGGTTTTTTGAAATTATTAACCAGCTTGACGCTTATAGCTTTCATTATTTTGTTCTTTACTCCTTATGGCAAAAAGCCAGCTATGAAAATTTCAAGATCTGAAGAAAGATTCGACGAACGCGATACAATTTTTGCAAGAAATGATTATAAGCCCGGTACAGAAAAATATGATCTCTATTATAGCAATAATCCCGAATATAAAAAAATTGATGACAAGTTGCGATCTATGCCTGATCTCCTCGAATCAGGCGGCAAGTATTATAATCAAAAAAGAGCTGCTTATACCAAAGGTCTTTTTGAATTAGAAGAAATACTTAGTTATCATACAGATGGAGAAGTAAATGACGAGAAAATCCAGATCAGTAATAATGAAGCAACGAAATTAGTTAAAGAAAAAGTTCTACTTTTAGGAGCTTCAGAAGTTGGAATAGCTGTTCTTGACAGAAGATGGATATACTCTCATGTGGGCAGAGGTCCTGAAAAATGGGGCACTGAAATAAATATTAACCACAAATTTGTAATATGTTTTACTGTGGAAATGGATTTTGATAAAATTTCTTATGCACCTGATTTTAGTGTTTTAGAAGAATCTGCCAGACAGTATATTAACGCTCAGAGAATTTCTATTCCTTTGGCAAATTTCATCCGTGAAATGGGCTATTCTGCGCGTGCTCATGTCTCGGGAAGTAATTACCAGATCATACTGCCTGCAGTTGCTTATTCTGCAGGGCTTGGCGAATTAGGCAGGCACGGATACCTGATCAGTAAAAAGCATGGGGCACGTATTCGTTTGGGCGCCGTAACGACTGATCTGCCATTAATATACGACGAACCTGTGAATTTGGGAGTTCAGGATTTTTGCCGGGAATGCAAGAAATGCGCTGTTAATTGTCTCTCGCAAGCCATTACCGGAGGCGATAAGCAAGTAGTTCGGGGTGTTGAAAAATGGCAACTAAATGTGGAGCAATGCTATCGCTACTGGAGATGGGCAGGCACCGATTGCGCCCTGTGTATGATGGTCTGTCCTTTTAGCCATCCTGATAATTTAATTCATAATGCAATTCGTTTGGGCATCAGTAAGTCATCTTTTGCCAGAAAATTGTCTCTTTGGGGCGATGATCTGTTCTACGGTAAAAATATTTTCAAACATTGATATAATACAGGATTTCTATGATATATAATAAATCCTTTTGTTTGAAGCTGTTTTAATTTACTAATAACTGCTCAAAAATAATTTATTGTTTGAAAATTCTTGGAAGACTACTTCACGATTTTTGAAATCTCCTTAAATACAGGAGTGCCTGATATACGGCACAGCTCAAAGAGTATTGATTCGTAAGTAGTAATAATAGCTCCTGACTGGCGCATTCTCTGGATTGCAACTGTTTTATCGTTCAGTTTACGAGAAGAGATACATTCGTCAACCAATACGGGCTGATAGCCATATTCTATTAATTCTAAACAAGTTTGCAACACACAGATGTGAGATTCAATGCCGATAATGATCACGTTCTTTTTGCCAAGTGATTTGAGCTTATGCAGAAATTGTTCCTCGCCGCAGCAACTGAAGGTAAGTTTTTCTATGGGTTTGTAATCTTCGTCTAAAGCCGTCTGAACAGAGGGGATAGTAGCTCCGATCCCCTTTGGGTACTGCTCAGTAACAAGTATCGGGATGTTTAGATTTTTCATACCTTCAATAATCTTAAGCGAAGTGATCTCAAGTCCGTGAAAATCGTATATATGTGGAAATAGTTTTGATTGCATATCAAGCACAAGGAAGCAGGAGTTTTCTTTTGTTATCATCACACACCTTTGAATAAAAATCATATTACAAAATATTCATAATATTAATATACGAAAAATTTGTCTTCATTCCATTTTTTTAATATATTACATTTGTTAATAAAGATCATTTTTACATTAATTATTATTGTGTATGCGTATGACAGAAAAACAAAATGAAATAGTGGGATCCCTTAATGAATGGATTGAATCCGTTGCTACATTAAAGCCCGAAGAGGTAGTTAAGCATTATGCTGAAGATGGTGTTTTGTGGGGAACAGTCTCTAAGATCATTCGCCCTGGACACGATTTGATACATGATTATTTTGTGCTTTTTTTAGCGAAAAATCCTGTGGGCTGTATAGTTTCTGAGCCACAAATAAGGGTATATGGAGACATAGCGATCAACAGCGGTTATTATACTTTCGTTTTTGAAAAAAACGGCATTCGCGAAGAGGCAGATGCACGCTATTCTTTTGTTTATCAAAAGCAAAATGGCAAATGGATGATACTCGATCATCATTCATCATATATACCAGAAGGATAGTTTATATACTGCCATCAACAAAATTGCCTACAGATCCTCGATTGAATTGCTTTAGCAGCTCTATCATTTTGTTGACATCGTCATTAGTGGCTTTGCCGGTGTTAAGCTTTTCTGCGAATTCCATTGCTATTGTTGGTATTTCGTTGACTTCTTTTATTGGGGACCTGGGAAACTTATTACTAAGTTCAAAGGTATTGGCTTCAGGCAGTTCATAACCAGAACTTACCAGCATTTTGCGAAGCTCGATATTTGGTCTAATGCCTATTCCCCGAATTTCCTCATACATATCTAACCTTTTTTGCTGAGTCATATTCTTTGGGTCGTAGTTATATAGTATCTGCTCTATAGCTTCTTTCTGGTCGTCATTCATTCTTGCATAACCAGAATTTGACTCAACCTGAAATCTTATCGTATTACTTATGCTATTTATCATATTTCCCTCCTCTCTTTGCAAAATGAATTAGATAATATTAAAAATTTTCTTATATTATCAACAAAAAAAGTGCCAAAGAAGTAATGTTTCTTAAAATTTATTCATAATACTATGGAAGCAATATCTTTAAAAGCAGCTATAGATGCTATCAGAAACGACTTTGATAATGGTAGTTCGACCATAGCTAAAAATGCCATTGATGTGTTTGCTATGGCTGTATCGGTATATGAAGACAAAGATCAGATCATTGAAACGGGTAAGCTGCTGCTAAAGGCAAAACCAGCTATGGCAGCCCTGCAAAATATTGTAAATATGTGTATTGAGAGAATCAATGATATGGAGCATCCAAATAGTTTCTCTGAAGAAGCTAAGGAGCTTAAGACATATATGGATAATGCCACTACTAAGGTTGTTGACAAAGCAATAGAATATATGAATAAATCAAAAAAGAATAAATCAAAATATGATACTGTTAGGATTATTACTGCTTCTTATAGTTCTACAGTAATTGAACTATTTAAAGAGCTTTATAAAAGAAGTATTCCTGTGAGAATATACGCTATGGAGTCCAAATGGCATGGCAGAGATTATGCAGAATCAATTATTAAATCTTGCAAAGAAATTGGTATTGAATGTAATTATATTACACAAAACGAAGCTATTGAGAATATTAACAATCTCGATTTTGCTATATCAGGTGCGGATTCTTTCCAAAATGATGGTTCTGTTGTAAATGGGATACCATCTTTGTATCTTGCAAAAATCTCTAAGGACAAAATACCTTATCTCGTTCTTGCTGAATCCTATAAAAAAGCAGATAAAGTGATAATAGAAGATGGATTTGAGTTAGTACCGAGCAAATATATCTCAGAAATAATAACAGATTGAGACTACTATAAAACTCTAAAACTGATCCCTCCCCGGCCTCCCTTATAAATAAGGGAGGGAGTAAGCTATTGAAATATAATGTTTTAACCTCCCTTTCTTTTAAGAGGGGGATTGAGGGGGTGTTTATGAAAAAAATTTATCAAGCTGGTCCATCCCCGTCTCCCTTATAAATAAGGGAGGGAGTAAGCTGTTAAATTATAATGTTTTAAGTGGAAAAACTAAATTATCTTGCAAATTGTTTGTCTGTTGCTATTTATTGTCAACATGGTTACGTCTGGTCTGGAATAATGTCCGGAAATGTCGAGATTTTGCCGCTCCTGAATCACTTTTTCCAAATCAATTGTTGCTGTAAAAAGCGTCTCTTTGATTTTCTGTGGTTCGAGCACCCAGGTACCGTCTGGTGCAGCAATACAGGATCCGCCATTATTTAATATTTCAGAGCAATCCTTCGTGATAAGTTCGTAATAAGGTGTATCCTCAGGTATATCCTCTAATCTGAGCAAGCCCGAAACCGATATAACGTATGAACGTGATTCCAAAGCTATGAATCTTGTAATGTCTTTAGTTAGCTCTTTACTGCCAGGCCAAACAGCAATATGCAGATTCTCTCCCTGGGAATGAAGTGCAGCCCGAACCAACGGCATCCAGTTCTCCCAGCAGTTCAATCCACCAACTTCAAACTCATCAATATTATGGACTACCAGTCCATTGCCGTCGCCATTAGCCCAAACGAGACGTTCTTCGTAAGTTGGCACAAGCTTTCTATGGACAGAGTTTATATTGCCTTTAGAATCAATATAAGCAAGAGAGCAATATAAACTATGATTGCCCCTGTCTTCGGCTCTTTCGGTAAATCCAAGATAAACAGTGATATTTGAATCGCTTGCAGCTTTGCATATATTTTTTAAATCGCAGGATATTTGTATGGATTCCCGAAAATAATGTGCAAATAACTCTTTCTGAACAAGGGAGTTGAATTTCGCACCATCAGTTTTTGTTAACCACATAGGATAACCTGGTAATAACGACTCTCCAAAAACAATTAATCTGCATTCTGCTTTACCAGCTTTTTTGATATGATCAATTATTTTTTCAGTAGTTTTTTTCTTGTTCAACCACACCGGAGCGATCTGAGCAATACCAATTTTCATGAATAATTTTCTTATTGGAGATAAAAAAATAAGTACTTATATACAGGACTAATTAGGAATAGCTATTACTACTCTCCACTCAGCACCAAAAAACTCAATAGTTTTCCAGTAAGCTTTCTTTGAAATTTTTTCATTTGTTTCGGCTTTCAGATATGAATAAGTAGTATATCCCTCTTTGGTTTGTATGATTTTTTTGCCGGTATCCACTAATCCAGGATATTGCATATAAGAAGGATCAGATGTAATATTCTTACCAATTTCTTCTATATCCTGATCGTATATTACTGTACCATCGGATTGAGCAATAAATATTTCATTATCACTATTTGCTAATAGTGGTTCGAGGATATGACCGAACATAAAATTTGGTTCAAACAAAAAACTCAATGAGCCGACAAGTTCAGTATTCTGAATTATGGGATAGGCAAAATCTATTGCCATAAAACCTTCTACAGCCGGAAAAAGGGCGCTCATCACTGGCTGCTTTGTCTGGTGAAGCTTGATGACATGGGCTTGTTCACTAATATCTGTGCCCTCTACCACTTTATATTTGTCAGGCTTGACAAACTGCATTACACCATCGGCATCAATGAATAAAGATTCGTCTATCATTTTGTGGGTTTCTAAAATATTTTCTAGAATGGGGTAAACACTTTCGCCGGTTAGATCAGTAGAAGCAATAGAATTAGCTCCGAGAGAATTAATGCCGTTCAAAATATTTAATTCGCTATAGACACTGCTTACAGCTTTGTCTAACATTTCTGGATATTCGGTATTGTTCACCGAGCAGTCATCTTCGCTACAAGATGCGAGTGAAAGAATAATAGCAGATAGGATAAGAAAGAAAAATGTTTTCATAATAAATCCAAATAAATTAGAAGACAATTTTTTAAAAATACGAATTTATATACAAAACACAAATTATTTTTTATTATTATGGTTTTTACCAGTTGGGAAGTGTGGTCATTAATATTAATGTAGGATATCAGTGTCGTAGTAATAATAGAAAAAATAGTAGCTGTCTAATGCCCTAAAAAACTATCTTTAATGCGTTTTACGGCTTCTTTTTCATAAGATACAATCACCCAAAAGATTATTGGTATTACTAATGCCGAGCTCGACCCGGTTACTCTAATAAATGCATTGAAATAGTAAACAAAAGTATCAAAAGGAAATGGCAGTTCAATAAAAATCAAATTTGGGTAATTATAATTATCTAAAAGCTGAACACTGAATTTTAATATAACCCAGGCATGCAATAATATAGTACCTGAAAGCAAGGCGATACCTTTTTTCTTTAATCGAACAGGCGAAGCTAATATCAGTGAAATCAGAAAGAGATAGGGTACCAAGCCTTCTTTTTGCGTGTCAAGTTCTATTAGTTTAGCCATCATTCCACCGCCTTGAACAATTAAATCCTCGAAGGTAATGTCCACTTGAAGTATTCTTTTCTTGTCGGAAGTTCTAATGATTTTTACTTCTCTATGTAGATTTTCACAATCATTTATACAGTTTTTAAAGAAAATATTGCCTGTATTCTGAAAAAAAGAAGCATAAGGCGAACGCAAATATGGAAGAGACATCATCAGCAATGGGAATATGATGATGAATATAATAATAAAGCTCAGCATTGGCCGCCGGTTTATTTTTTCAGTGATATTCCTGATTTTTTCAAAGCCCATTTGATCCACACAGCCCAGAATATAATTGCAAGAACAATAAAAATAATTGGAAACACCTCTACATGAAATGTCTCAAAAAGATCGTTATAATGAATTCCTATATAATAAAGACCGACAATCCTTATTTGATTCAAAAAATACAGGAATGCTCCACCTATCAAAAAGCCGGGAACTTTATACTTTATACCTATAGGAAAAGCAATCAAAGCACTTAGGAAAAGCACTATTGGCTCGCTGCCTTCGCATCCAAATGATAGTGCCATAGAAAAGCGTGGTGTTGATATTAGCTTACCCATTGCCTCTGCATCTTCTCCAAGAATATTTAGCATGAAAGCAGATATATTTGCAGTTGAATGAATATAAAAATCAAATATACTTTTGTCCATAACTGTAATAGATAAGTAATAAGCACCTATCAGCAAAATGAAAACACCAAAGAATATTAGCAGCGGTTTGACATTCTTTTTTTGTTTTTCCGAATTTTGTTGCTCTGCGCTATCAGTTTTAATTTCTTTCATTTATTGATCCATTTAGTTTATTATCTAATCGTTATAATACTGAATACAAATATATCATAATTTGGTTATTTTTAAAACTAAATGAATATTGTTCCCCATATGAAAGTCCATAGTATAGACAGACAGTATCTGTTTAATTGTGAAACACGATATTATTCAAATATGATGTAAAACTTTGTATTATAGCTTATTATACGTGATTGATGAATACCGCTGCCCTATCATGATTAATGATTATAAAATATTATTGGCAGTTATATATCAGTAATCAAATTATTTTATATTTCATAACTGTCAGGACTTGTAACATGAATATTCAGTTTTTTATTGATATGCCAGAAACATAGTCCCCCAAGTCTTTCCAAAAATACGTGAAGGTGGATCAGTTAGCGGTCTGCTTTCTGAGGTCGGCGGGTGGGTTCTATGGGGGATAGACCTTCTGGAACTTCGACTACGATCAGTATCCAGATCAGTGAGTGTAATCGAAGTGCCCTCTTTTGCCCACTTTCTTTGTAATGTTGAAAAGCAATTTCGCTCCTAAAACACCATGTATTATGATTGCCGGTTTATATATAAATACAATAGTTATTAATTATTATGATGATTTTTTAATGATCATAATAATTTAGAATAAATCGGGCAATTTCATATAGACTATAGAGTTTTAACGAATTGGCATAGATCAGTCATCGAATCTCTTAGTATATGTATGGCAGTATGGTACGCCTCCCTTTTTCTTATAATAATCCTGATGATAATCTTCCGCAGGCCAGAATTTATCTGCTTTAGTAACCTCTGTGGCGACCTTATAGCCTTTCTGTTCGAGAATATTGATTAGCTTTTCTGCTATTTGCTTTTGCTCGTCGTTTAAATAGAATATTCCAGAGCGGTACTGCTCGCCAATGTCAGGACCCTGCCTGTTTACTTGTGTGGGATCGTGTGTTTCAAAGAATACTTTTGCCAATTCTTCGTAGCTTACTTTTGAGGGGTCGTACACTACTTCTATTGCTTCGGCGTGCCCTGTATTGCCCGAACATACTTCTCTGTATGAAGGATCTTCTAACTCACCGCCTGTATAACCAACAGTAGTAGAGATCACACCTGTCTTTTTAGCAAGATAATATTCAACACCCCAGAAACATCCTGATGCAAAGATAGCTTTTTCTGTCTTTGGTTTCTTTTCGCCTTCAGGAATGAATCTCATAGATATTGAATTAACACAGTGTCTGGTATTCTTTTCTGTTAATTGCTCACCGATAAAAACATGACCGAGATGCCCACCACAATTGGCACAGATTATTTCAGTGCGTCTGCCGTC
>CAYQTZ010000021.1:0-939 GCA_964420565.1 uncultured Hyphomicrobiales bacterium | reverse complement strand
ATTTCGTCGTCGAAACTGGGCCACCCGCAATTAGATGAGAATCTATCATCAGATTCATAAAGTGGCGCATCACATCTTCTGCATACATAAGTTCCGGCTACTTTGTAATCAGTATATTCCCCTGTAAAGGGCATTTCTGTTCCTTTATGGATAATAACGCGTTCCTCTTCTGGTGTTAATTTATTATATTGCATATCTTCTTTCTCCTTAATATTTATTGGTTTATGTTCCTGCTGTCCGCAGCTTGCAAAGCTTAAGACATACAAAAATATAAACATATATACCAAAATTTTCATTGCTTACCTACTTTTATATTACTTTATAGTTATACACGATAAGCAGAAATAAAAATTGAATATTAAATTAAAATATATTAATCTTTTTGAAATTCGATAACTTTTTTTTATTTTCCGCTTATGAAAAAATGGAGTTTTATCCCATTAGCCCTCAGAAAACAGAAATTGAATTGAAATGATAACAAATAAATTTGATAATTAAATTAGTAACTGCCATGATAAAAAGAATATTTTTCTCTCTTTGCCTGTTTTTTCTATGGGCAGAAGTTGCTTCAGCACAGCTATATGTTGGGGCAGGCCCTGAATATGTAATTCCTCAGGATCAACTCAGTAATGTAAATCAGGAATCTTTCGGAGTATCAGTCCAGCTTGAATCCAGAAGATACTGTAATCTTTGGTATGGTTTGCGATTCGACTATCTTTTCTTAGAGAAACTGGAAGCTCTGCCAGAGAATATCAACTACTTCGAAGATGCTTTCCTTATTTCTCCTGAGCTTCGTTGGAGCTTTTTGGGTAAGGATTGCTTTACTGGAAAAATCTTACCTTACATACAAGGTATGCTAACTATAAGTTCAATTGGGGGGACTGATAATCTAAGCAGACTCGGACTTGGAATGGGAGGAGGTGGCGGAATAGCCATCGG
>CAYQTZ010000020.1:0-16331 GCA_964420565.1 uncultured Hyphomicrobiales bacterium | reverse complement strand
ATACTATTCAGCTCCTTACGAAAAAGTTGTCAGAAAAGAAATTGGCAGAAGTATCACTCCCTATGGGAAAGGTCTCGACCTCGGCGAGAATGGCTTTACGTGGGTATATGATATGACTGATTACGCTCCATGGCTGCAAGGCGAAATTGATATGTCAGCCCATAGCCAGCTTGAACTTTTAGACCTCAAATTCTTATTCATTAAGGGTACTCCGCCGAGAGATGTGCTCGATATACAATCTCTGTGGGTAAATGATGCGAACAATGTAAGCTATAGAGCATTATCAAACGATGATAATTTATTCGAGATACCTGTTGAGCTTTTACCTGATGCAGAGCAGTTCAAAATACGTATGCGTATGACCGGGCATGGCCACAACAGCAACGACGGCAACTTTCCTCACTGCTGCGAATGGAAAGACAACGAACATTCCCTCTACGTAAATGGCGATAATGTTTATAACTGGCATATCTTCAAAAATACTGAGTGTGCCGAAAATCCTGTCTATCCGCAGGGAGGCACATGGCCCGGAGCAAGAGAGGGCTGGTGTCCCGGTGATATAGTGAAAGAACAGGATTTCGAGCTTGCTGCATTTGTGGATAGCAACCCATTAAACATAGATTATGCCATAACCCCAGTCCCAGCCAACAACGAAGGTATGGGCAACGGACAGTACTGGACTACGGTACATTTCTTCCAGTATGGAGGTCCGAATTTTGCAAACGACGTAGAAGTTTACGATATAGTCAAGCCAAACGACAATGTTAATTATAGAAGATTGAATCCAATCTGCTATGATCCTGAAATACTTGTCCGCAATAATGGTGCAGACCTTGTCCAATCATTGGATATCGAATACTATGTTTCCGGTGGTCAGAAAGAAATTCTGTCATGGGAAGGAAATATTGATCCCAATGAAACAGAAACCATAATACTGCCAGTTCCTGATGAATCATTCTGGATTGGTGATGGAGAGAATAAATTTACAGTGAAAATTAGCAATCCAAATGGAATTCCTGACGAGCAGCCAGTAAATGATGCATATACTACAAAATTTGAAATGCCCGATATTTATGAGCAGGAAGTATATCTGCAATATACAGCAAACAACAGACCAAGTGACTATACTCTCTATATCTTTGACATTGATAAAAACTACATCTGGGAATCGAGACTGATCACACCAGGAAGCATAAATAAAATCCCACTTGATTTTGCCAAAGGATGCTATTCACTAATAGTTATTGATCAACATAATATGGGATTATCCTACTGGGCATACCCGGATCAAGGGCAGGGAGCTTTAAGCATACGAGATGCTGCCGATGGCAAGATACTTAAATTATTTAACCCTGATTTCGGCAGGAGCATTTACTATTCATTCAGTATTGGCGATGTCTCTTATGTTCAGGATCAAAATAATGATGATATGGTAAGCATCTCCCCAAATCCGGTTAAAGATGAGCTTAAAATACAATTTATGGATATATCAGGTCATACAGAAATTACAGTATATAATGAAGTAGGAGAGCTTTTGCTCGAAGATGAATTCATTGTTGGAATCAACTCAACCAAAGCCATTAGCACTAAGGGGCTAATTACAGGAGTTTATTTTATTAATATTAAAACCGATAGCCATTACAGAACGATGAAATTCATTAAAATTGACCAGTAAAAAAGAGCTTTATAATATTAGACTTCCCCTCTTGCCCCGACAGATCGGGATCTACGACAAGAGGGGGATTTTATCTTACTTCCCCTCGCCCCCAGAACCACAGCCCCAAAAGAATAGAGATGTAAAGCATAATAGAGATCAAAAGCTCCATGAATATAACGAAAAAAGTGGGCAACAATTCAGAGTTGGAGCCCACTTTTCTTTAATATATTAATCCTCTCGATTTAGCTGTTCATAGCTAAGAGGAAGTCTTTATTTGTTCTTGTACCTTTTAATCTGTTAAGCATGAATTCCATGGCTTCTACGTTTTGAAGATCGGATAAGACTTTGCGTAATATCCAAATACGATTGATCTCGTTTTGATCTAAGAGCATTTCTTCGCGACGTGTACCGGATTTATTAACGTCTATAGCCGGGAAGACTCTTCTGTCAGCTATGCGGCGGTCTAAGACGAGTTCCATATTACCTGTGCCTTTAAATTCCTCGAAGATGACTTCGTCCATTCGGCTTCCAGTTTCTACAAGTGAAGTGGCGATGATAGTGAGCGATCCGCCTTCCTCTACGTTTCTGGCTGCACCGAAAAATCTCTTGGGTTTGTGTAATGCGTTAGCATCGACACCACCAGATAGGATCTTGCCGGAGTGAGGAACTACTGTGTTATGGGCGCGGGCTAATCTTGTAATAGAGTCGAGCAACACTACGACATCGTTCTTTGCCTCGACGAGGCGCTTGGCTTTTTCGAGCACCATGTCTGCTACCTGTACGTGCCTTTCCGGTGGCTCGTCGAAAGTAGAGGAAACTACCTCAGCATTAACTGAGCGTTGCATATCGGTAACTTCTTCGGGGCGTTCGTCTATTAATAGGACAATGAGTTTCACTTCAGGATGATTTTTGGTGATACTATTAGCCATTTGTTGAAGCAATATAGTTTTACCGGATTTGGGCGGTGAAACGATCAATCCGCGTTGACCTTTGCCAATAGGACAGAGCAAATCAACTATTCTCATTGAGTATTCGCTTGGGCTAAGCTCTAAATGTAATCTTTCATCCGGATAGAGCGGGGTAAGATTATCAAAAATCGTGCGGTCACGTATCCCATCCGGCTCGACATAGTTCACCGTTTCAACTTTTAGCAGCGCATAAAATCTCTCCGCTTCTTTTGGTGGTCGCACCTGTCCTTTGATTGAATCGCCTGTGCGGAGTACAAATTTTTTGATCTGCGAGGGCGACACATATATGTCATCTGGAGATGGAAGATAGTTGTAAGCTGCTGAGCGAAGAAAACCATAGCCATCGGGAAGTACTTCGAGCACTCCTTCTCCTTTGATAAGCTCGCTGGAAGATTCCTTGGCGGCTTCTGATGATTGTGCGTCAATAATTTTTAGTATTAGTTCCTGTTTGCGTAAATCTGAGAAATTGATTATCCCCAGATTCTTTGCGATTGTAGTAAGCTCTGCGATCCTTTTACGTCTAAGGTCTGCAATATCAATCACTTCATCTGTTCTTGAGTTTACATTTGGGTTCATAATAAAATACCAATTAATAGTTTATATAAAATTTGAAATGTTCGGTATAAGTATAAAAAGTGGTTTGGAATATTTTTAAAATCGTTATTTATCTTTAGTTCTATTTAAGCTGCATTAAGTTCCATTTGATAAAGACTCAGTGAACTGGAAAAAATTGTTAACACTCCTATTTAATTTGGATCGTTAACTATATGCAAATTAAGATATTTTTGTTTTTTACACAAATTTTTTTTTATTTTTATTAAAATTTTATAAAGTTAATAATTTATTTTGAATTTTAGTATATTGAATTTTTATATGTTTAAGTTTTTTTAATTTATCCTTTTGAAGAAATGTACTCTGAACCAAATAAAGAGATAGCAAGCAGCGAGAAGAATCTTTTTAGAAAAACTAAAGGAATGCGTAGATATCATATCTTTGCTGGTATTTTCATTGCGGCTGTTATTACAGTTCTATATATCAGTAATCTGATGTATGTTAATAAATTATTGAAAGAAGTACATTATCTTAATAAAGAATATGAAATAATTGTGCTTACTAATGAAATGCTCGAAGCCAGAATAGTCCGATTAGAGTCGCCTGAGCGGATCATTCCTTATGCTGATAGTAAACTGGGGATGATCATATCAGATGAAGCACCCAAAATAATTAAATAATAATCGAAAGTATATATGATGCATAGAAATTGGTTTTTTCTCGCAGTCCCTTTATTGATATTTATAGTTTCTCTAACTAACGCAAAGAACGATAAATTGCTTGAGAACGAAATATCTAAGCCTGCAGAATATATGCCGCAACCTTTTGATGCTCTACATTATTCAGCAGTATTGGATATGAAGCAGTCCCCACATCTTTATATGGAAGGTATTTGCGACATAACAGTTCATTGGACTGGCGATCCAGACACAAGTATTTTCTTTTTTCATTTACGAAACCTAACTATAGATTCTGTGTTTTATAATGGCGAGATAACTGAGGTAACAACTCACGGCGAAAAAGCCGATGCAGATTATCATCATGAGATCATTCCCTTTTCTGAAGTAAAAGGAGACACATCCATTATCACTATTTATTATCATGGCGAAATGACTCCCGAAGATATAAGTTCCAGCAGAACCTGGGGTGGAGTACACAGATATGCCGATTTTCTATATGCTCTGGGTGTTGGCATCCAAAATACTTATGTTTCTACTACTCAGCATTGGCTGCCCTGCTACGACCATCCATCTGATAAAGCTACATTTGAAGCGCAGTTCCTTGTGCCTAAGGATATGACAGTTGCTTCAGTCGGAACAGTTGAAATTATTGAGGGTGAAGATTACAATACCCATATCTGGACTCATGATCATCCTTGCGCCACGTATCTCTATACTTTTGCAATAGGTTATTTGCATAAACTGGATTTCTATGGAGCAGATGTACCTGTTAATGTTTACGCATGGGAAAGCGATACAGTAGCAGCACGTTTTCATTTTGAAAGGGTGCCTCGAATGGTCAATTATTTCGAATCGCTATTTGGTGATTATCCTTTCGAGAAAGTTGGTTACGTAATTACTCCAAAAGGCAGCATGGAACATCAGACAATGATCTCAATGGCTCGATCCTTGGTAATCCATGAGTATGCTGCAGAAGATACCCTTACGACTACTACTGCCCACGAGCTTTCGCACATGTGGTTCGGCGATATGGTAACATGTCGCGATTTTAGCGATGCTTGGCTGAATGAAGGTTTTGCCACGTTTTGCGAATCTTTGTGGTTAGAGCATCTCGTAGGCAGGGATGCATATCTCTCGCATCTCGAAGGCAATATCGGTGCATACATTGATATGATATCCACTTCTGAAGGTATCTTCCCGCTTCATGATTTTAAGCGGACTCCGCCATCATCAAATTACCCCGGGACAATTTATGATAAAGGGGCGGCAGTACTCGGAATGCTTCGCTATCTTTTTGATCAGTATAATGAAGCCGATTTCTTCGACGCATTGGAATATTATCTGAATAATCATAAATATGGAGTGGCAACTACTGAAGATCTTCTAACCTCGCTTAAAGAATTTTCAGGCATTGCATTCCTCGATACATTTTTTGATCAATGGGTATATGGTCAGGGTTGGCCCACATTCACAATCGAATGCCATAAAATATTACCTGAGGAGGGTGATCTTTATAAGGCAAAAATACATATAGAGCAAACTCAGACAGAAAACCACGGCTATTACCAGAAAGTGCCTATCAGCATGATATTTGAAGATGATGAGGGAAATGAAAAAGAATTTGTGATAGAGCATTCTTATGGAGACACCGATATAATTTTCGAAGATCTGTTTGATTTTACTAATATAAGATTCAACCAGGGGGACTTTCGTGCATTGATACAGATTGAAGAGTTCAATATTACGGGCGTTCTTGATATTCCGGAATTTGACTTTACGATTTATCCTAATCCCGCTGCAGAGTCCGTGAATTTATCGCTAAGTGGTATTTATGGTAATGTGGAATTATCTGTTGTGGATATATTAGGCAAAACTATCTATAATAAAACTATCATTAATGCTTATGGCAATATAAACGAAAAAATTTATTTGGATAACATTGAAACAGGTGTATATTATATAGTGTTAGACAGTAAAGGTTTTAAGAAAACAAAACCATTAAGAATAATTAAGTAAGATATTGAAAGAAGAATTATTATGATATCAACAGACAAGTTGAGAGAAAATTGGGAAGAAGTCCTGAAAAATGCGGCTGATGCAGCCATTGCATGCGCCAGAAGACCTGAAGAAGTAAATATCATTGCTGTATCTAAATCCCATCCTCTGGAATTGATAAAAATTGCAATGGATGCTGGTATCACAAGATTCGGGGAGAATTATGCACAGGAATTCCGCGATAAGCATTCAGAATTGAAAGCCGCCGGCATTGCTCAGCCAGAATGGCACTATATCGGACATCTACAACGCAATAAGGTCAAATACATAGTGCCTCATGTAAAAATGATACATTCTGTAGATTCTTTGAAGTTAGCTAAAGAAATTGCCCATCACGCACGTAAGAATAATATCACACAGGATATTTTACTTCAGGTAAATACTTCAGGCGAGGAATCCAAGTTTGGCTGCGATCCGGGCGAGATATTCCAGCTATGTTCTGATGTAAATGAAATGAAGGAAATAAACGTGCTCGGCTTGATGACCATAGGCTCATTGACGGGAAAAGAAAGTATCATTCGCTCTGAGTTTAATTTGCTCAGGAGCATTCGTGATCATATAAGCGAAAGATTCTCAGACATAGATCTGAAATATCTGTCTATGGGTATGACAGATGACTATCATATAGCAATAGAAGAAGGCGCCACCCACATAAGAATTGGGACGGCTATCTTTGGCGATAGAGATTACAGTAAGTAATGCAGACACACTCAACCCAGCAGATTGAGCTCCATCAGCTTGGCAACTATTTTATCTTTGTCTATGGGCTTAACTAAATAGCCCTCTGCCTGGTTTTTAAATGCCGTAGCTATATTATCAAAATCGTCGAGAGCTGTGGTCATTACAATTTTACATCCTTCTAAACCTTTTATACCATAAGATTCTTCTATCTGGCGTATTTTTTCTAATACTTCCTGACCGTCGAATTCGGGCATCATAATATCAAGAAATATTACGTCATAAGGTAATTTGTTTTCGTAAGCCGAAGAGAATTTTTCGAGTGCTTCTCTGCCGTCAGAAGCAACATCGGATTCTCCGAAAGCGAGCAATATCTCATGCATTATTTCTGATGTGATATAATCATCTTCAACAACTAATGATTTCATAATTTCCTCCGGATATATATTTAAAACTGGTTTTTTGCAATTAGCAATTTTTCTTTAATGAGTTCCATTTGTTCAGCAAGCCTTTCAAATTCTGAAAGTGCTTTGTCAATCTTTTTGTTTTTTCCCATCTGCTCTATATTTCTTGCGGCATCTATTCCATTTTGCGAATGGAAGTTCCCAAGCTCAGATTTTAGCTTGTGTGCCATTCTTTCTATAGAATAGAAATCTCTTTGTTCGATAGCTTCATAGAGTTCTTTTAGCTCTGTAAGATAATTATTAATAAAGTAATCAAATATCTTATTGAATACTGCTTTGTTGCCGTCTATGGTTTGGAGCATTTTAGAAATATTGATGTCATCATCATTATCATTATTGGTTTCGAAGCCCATAAATTTACATATCGTAGCAAAAGTTTTATCCCAATCAATAGGTTTGATAATGTAATCATCCATCCCGGCGGCGAGGCATTGGTTTTTATGCACCTCATAGCCGTGAGCGGTAAGTCCGATAATGGGTATTCGCTTATTGTTCTTCTGAATAGCTCTAATTTTTTTTGTAGCTTCTATGCCATCCATTTCTGGCATTTGAACGTCCATTAAAATCAAATCGAAGTCCATAGATTCGTATAATTCTACAGCTTCTGATCCAGTAGAGGCAATCATTATATCCCATGATTTCAGCCCCAGCACTTTTTTGATGATCTCCTGATTGATCATGCTGTCTTCGGCAACGAGTATTCTGGCTTTGAAATCAGGATATTTGGCAGCGATGTCCATTACGCTGAGTTCTTCGTTCCGTTTAGCGGTATTTTTTTGTTCGAAATTTATCTGAAATGGTATATCAAAGTAAAAAGTGCTGCCTTTGCCAAATTTGCTTTCTACGTTGATCTTTCCGTTCATCATTTCTACAAGTTCTTTGCTTATAGAAAGTCCCAGACCGGTCCCCCCGTATTTGCGTGTAAAGGAGCCGTCTATCTGGCTAAAACTTTTGAAAAGCATGTGTAACTTATCTTTTGGGATACCGATACCTGTGTCTGCAACTGAGATACGAATGATCTCTTTATTCTTTGATTTATTCAATACTTTGCATTCCAGAGTGATTCCGCCTTTTTCGGTAAATTTCATGGCATTGCCAACAAGGTTTACTAATATTTGCTGCAAGCGGCCAGGGTCGCCTATCACAGTTTCCGGCAGATTTTCATCTAATATTACGTCCAGATTTAGATTTTTTGAAAGTATTGACTGCTTATGAAGATCAATAGTATCCTCTATAACGTTGCTAATGCTCATCGGTATTGGGTTTATAGAAAGCTTACCCGATTCAATTTTTGAAAAGTCTAAAATGTCATTTATTATATTAAGCAGATTATCTGCTGATTGCTTTACCATATTCAGGAATTTTTTTTGTTTTTCGTCAATATCGGTAGCGAGCAGTAAGCTCGTTATGCCGATAATTCCATTCATCGGTGTGCGAAGCTCGTGGCTAACTTTGGCGAGGAAAGATGATTTCGCTTTGTTTGCCTGCTCTGCCACTTCTTTGGCTATCCTTAGGTCGTGTTCAGTTCTTTTCCTGACTTCTATTTCAGCTTCGAGTTTTTGGTTTGTGTCTCTTAGCTCAGCAGTTCTTTCTTTTACGCGGGTTTCTAATAGGTCGTGAGCTTCCTGAAGTTCTTTTTCGAGCTGCAAAACATGATCTATTCTATCAATAGCCCGAAAAAGCATTTCTTTATTCACTGGTTTTAGAATATATTGGCTTATACCAATATCAATGGCTCTCAGGAAGCTATCGCGATTGTCAAAAGCTGTGGTCAGTATTATCTGGGCTTTGGGATCTATCTCTTTTATTTTTTCGGACATATCCAAGCCGTTCATTATTGGCATGCCAATATCGGAAACAATGATATCAAAGTGATGTGCCTTGTATATCTCAAGTCCCAAAGCTCCGTTTTCAGCAGTAAAAACTTTACCAGCAATAGATTTAAGTACGGTTTGAATATAAAACCTTGAAGGGCCATCATCTTCAACTATGAGTATGGACAAATGGTCGTATTTTTTCATCTCTGCCATAAACGTGATAAAACTCTATTATAAATGTTTCATGTCTTTAGAAATAACTCGAATAAGATTCTTTGCTATGTCCTGAAGTGGAAGTTCTACGTCAACAGCATTCAAATCGAATGCCGCTTTGGGCATACCGTAAACAACGCATGTCTCCTCGTTTTGCCCAAAAGTTTTTGCTCCGGCTTCCTTCATAGCGAGCAACCCTTTGGCTCCGTCGCTCCCCATGCCCGTCATAATAATACCATAGGCGTTAGAAGCAGCAAATTTGGCTACCGAGTGCATTAGTACATTGGCTGAAGGTCGGTGGCCATTTACTTTTTCCATCTGGTTAAGCTTTACTTTATAATAACCGCCGGAACGCTCTATCTCCATATGGTAATTACCCGGAGCTATGAGGCATCTGCCAGTCATTATGCGGTCGCCTTCCTCTGCTTCTTTCACCTGAAGCATGGAAGTTTCGTGCAGCCTGTCGGCAAATGTTTTAGTGAATCCTGCGGGCATATGCTGGACAACAACGATTCCCGGGATGGACGGTGGCAAAGCGTTTATTATTACTTTCAGTGCTTCCGTACCACCTGTGGAAGCACCTATGGCAATTACTTTATCAGTGGATTCTGCTAATGATGTTGTTTTTGGGATAGATGCTTTTTGTAATCTATCATATTTTATATTTTTCCAATGGGAAACATTAGCAGTGGAAGCTATTTTAATTTTTGTTCTGAGTTCCATCATCATGCCTGCCAGACCGCGTGCTACGTCAGATGTTGGTTTCGGGACAAAATCTATTGCGCCGGCTTCAAGCGCATGCATGGTAATAGTTTTTCCTCTTTGAGTAAGTGAGCTTACTACTACTACTGGCAAAGGATACTGAGGCATTAGTCGGCGTAGAAATTCTATGCCGTCCATCCTCGGCATTTCAATATCCAATGTCATCACATCAGGCTTTTTTGATATTATCATATCGCGGGCGACGTAAACGTCAGGAGCAGTACCCACTACATCAAGAACAGGGTCTGATGACAAACCTTTTTCTAATATATCTCTTACTAAAGCCGAGTCATCTACTATCAGAACTTTTATTTTTTTATTCATTTTTAAGCCAATCTTTTTATTTGATCTTTCTGTATAATGCGGGCATAACGAATTGAAGACTAAACAATTTCTTGTTGATCGTTTCGGAATGCCCTATGAAAAGATAACCATTTATCATTATAAGGTCCTGAAATTTTTTGACTAATTCATTTCTTGTTTTTTCATCAAAGTATATCATTACATTCCGGCAAAAGATTACGTGGAATTGATTTTTAAACTTGAAAACCTCATTCATTAAATTGAACCGTCTGTAAAGCACTTCTTTTCTAACTATTTCCTTTACCTGCCATTCGTTTGTGCCTATTTTCTTAAAATATTTTTTTTTATATTTTTCTGGCAATAGCTTTAGCCGGTCATCATTATATATAGCTTTGCCGGCAATATTCAAAGCTTTTTCTGAAATATCGGTAGCAAGAACCCCAGCGTCTAATGATTGGTATCTCGTGCCAAAATATTCCATCATTAGCATTACCAAAAGGTAAGGTTCTTCTCCTGTGGAACAGCCAGCGCTCCAGATACGAATGTCATTTTTTCCTGATGCCTGCAGAGATTTATCTATCTGGGGAAGCACTGTCTCTGAAAAGAACTCGAAGTGGTCATGCTCCCGATAAAAGAATGTATGGTTTGTTGAGATATTATTGGCTAACTCCCCTAAAGCATACCCGGTTCTATCAGATACTACATATTTGAGGTATTGCCCGAAGTTAATAAACCCTTTTTGCTTTAATAATTTCTGCAATCTCCCCATAACGAGGTTTCGTTTATCGTCGGTTAGATTTATTCCGATCTTACTATAAACTAAAGCTTTGAAGTCAATAAATTCAGAATCTGTAATTGATATCCAATTCTCAGACATTATTTCTTTATACTGATTCGTATAGTCTTTTTTCATATTATTAATTCGTTAAAAAAATTGATCAATTCTCTTCCGGTTTATCTTTGACTTCGTCGTAAAGTAATCTGGACGTGTGTAAGATGATCTTTACGCTGTTGTCCACTCTGCCGATAGCGTGAATAAAGCGGCTCTGGGCGCCCTTATTGGTCTGCGGCGGTGTGGATATATCTTTTTCAGGTATATTTACCACTTCTACTACTTCGTCAACAATTAATCCTATAAAATTATTGTTTACTAATATTACCACGATACAAGTTCTGTCGTTATATTCCATCTCTTCCATTTTGAATCGCAATCTAACGTCAACTACAGGGATTATGTTGCCTCTTAAGTTGATTATCCCTTTGATGAACTTCCGAATATTGGGAACGGGAGTTATTTTTTGGATACCTATGATTTCAATAACATATTTAATTTCAATGGCATATTCTTCGCTGCCAATATTAAAAGTCAGGTATCTGTTTTTCAGAGTATCCTCATCTTCTTCTCTGATAGCTTCATTTATGCTGGCTATGTCTTCTGCTGTTTTCATTATAATATTCCGGGAACAATTTATTAGTAAATTTATTTTATGCTGTATTAGTCCTAATGTCATTATATTCAATATTTTGTGCCATATCGAGCAAGCTCTCTATGTCGAGTATCAAACCGATGCCTCCGTCGCCAATTATCATGCAACCAGTAATGCCGGCCACCTTACCGATATAATCTGATAGCGCTTTGATCACTGCCTGCTGCTGCCCGACTATTCCATCTGCGAACAGGCAGACTTTGCGCTCGCGGGCTTCGATGATTATCAGTATGCCATCGCGCAGATCTTTGCTTTTTGGCTGTATATCAAATAGATCGTGTATTCTGACTATGGGCAGTACTTCCTCTCGAACTCTCACCATTTCAAGACCATCCATCGTAATATTAATTCGTTCTTTTTCGGGTCGGAAAGATTCGCGAATAGCCATAATAGGAAGTGCAAATGTAGTATCGCCTACCTTTATCACCATTGCTTCCATGATGGCAAGTGTAAGCGGTATGCGTAGTGTGATCCGCGACCCTTTGCCATGGATACTATTAACGTCAATACTTCCCCTGAGCTTTTCTAAGTTCTTTTTTACTACGTCCATTCCGACGCCTCTGCCCGATATATCTGTAAGCTGTTGGGCTGTAGAAAGCCCCGGCTCGAAAATTAAGCCATATATCTCTTTGTCTGACATATTTTCGGGGTCGTTCCTTAGCAATCCTTTGCTAAGTGCTTTTTCTAATAGTTTTTCTTTATTAATGCCAGCGCCGTCATCTTCTACGATGATGAGTATTTCATTGCCTTCGTATCGTGCCTTAAGCGAAACGTTGCCTACTTCGCTTTTGCCAGAGGCGACTCTGTCTTCTGGCACTTCGACACCGTGGTCGATTGCATTTCTTAAGATATGTACTAAGGGGTCAGAAATTTCATCTATTACGTTTTTGTCCATCTCTGTTTCCTGACCAGAGACAAACAGGTTGACTTTTTTGCCCATCTTAAGCGATACATCTCTTACGAGCCGCTTCATTTTGTTGAATAGCCCTTCCAAAGGCATCATACGAATAGACATGGAAATTTCCTGCAGGTCGCGTGAAATTTTATTGAGCATATTTTCCGATTTGCTAAAATTGGGCAGCTCAAGACCTTTCAGATCGGGGCTGTTAGTTACCATTGTTTCTATAGTTATTAGCTCTCCTACCAGATCGAATAGCCGGTCTATCTTTGTAGTTTCCACTCTGATATCCTTTTTCTGCATCATAGGAACTGTAGAAGGCATAGGTTTGGGCTCTGTGGCTTTCTTCGCCGGAACAGCTTTTTCTTTTTCAATTGCTTTTGTGGGTTTTGGTTCTTTTGGCTTAATAGTCTCTTTTTTTACAGGCTCTTCCTTAGCGGGTTCCGTTGTAGAGATAGTTTTTTGTTTATCGGCTGGAGTTCCCTCAGCTTTTTCTTCATTTTTTTTTGAAGCGGCAGTTGACGTTAGATTATCTATTCTATTCCTGATAGTCTCCATATTGCTCAATAAAATCGTAACAAGATTAGAATCTAATTCAAGGTCGCCACTACGAACTGAATCGAATATTGATTCAGATTCCATACTTATTTCCTCTATTTCAGAAAAGCCCATAAAGCCAGAGTTGCCCTTGATGCTGTGCATTGCCTGAAACGTTTCGCGTATTAACTGCTTGTTATCGGGATTTTTTTCTAAGTCCATCAGATTTTTTTCGATTATATCAACTAACTCGTTGGAGTTGGTGATGTATTGGTCGAGCATTTCATCGGATATAAGCTCGTCGAAATTAAAATCTTCAGGATCGCCAACTGTTACATCTTCTGTGTCTTCTGCTGGCTGTACAGCTTCTTCCTCTGAGAGTTCTTCGAATGCTTCAGCAGTTTCAAACTCGTCATCTTCAGGGGTGCCAGGCTCCTGATCTGCCCCGCCCTGCACTTTCTCCATCTGATCTTTGATTATGAGCATTATATCTTCGGCTTCTTCCTCGCCACTTCTGTCAGTGAATTCTACACTGACTCTTTGCAGCAGATCTCTAAGGAAATCGAAGGATTGGTATATTACTGTAATAGTCTCTTCGGTTTGCGGCTCATTTTGCTTACGCATGATGTCGAGCAGGGTTTCGGCTATGTGAGTAACCTTATTAATAACATGCATTTCGAAGAAACCTGACAGACCTTTTAAAGTATGGAAAACTCTGAAGATAGCATTTACAGATTCTTCGTTATTTTCCTGACGAAGATCCTCAACTATTGGTTCGTTAGTATCTAATGAATCGAAAGCTTCGGACACGAAAGACCGAAGCATTTCCTGAGTTTCGCCATCAATATTTTGTGTATTATCGTTATCGCTCATAATTCTTACTCTGTTTTAATAAAACTTATAATAATTCAAGATATTAATTATCAATTTCGTCAATTTATCTTTATTTCTAAGTAGCAAAAAATGTATAGATTATTCAATTAATCACTATCAAGTATTAATAAATATACAAAAAAAAGTGAATTTTTATAATCTTTTTCTAAGGACATTTTAAAAATAGCATAAATTTTGAACATATTCACCATATTTTATGGATTCTTTATATTCTTCTTCAAGATTAAATGATGACGATATTGGAAAGCATAAATTATTGCCTTACGTCATGCATAATAGATATTTTGATCAGAAATATGTAAATTTTTGCATAAAAATGATCAATATTAGAGTAAACTACGAAATGAGTTGGTTTTCTTGCTGAAAATTCTTTATTTTTGAATTATGAAATTAGAAGAATATGTTACTTATAGCGATGATGAAACTAAAAAATTAGGTTTTGAATTCGCAAAAAACCTCAAGCCAGGAGACGTTGTCGCTCTCTATGGCGGCCTCGGTGCTGGTAAGACAGAGTTTCTTAAAGGTGTTTGCGATTTCTTCAAAGTCAAGGAAATAATCACAAGTCCGACTTTTACTATTATGAATAAATATTTCGGCGAATATCATGGCAACGAAGTTGTCATATTCCATATTGACCTTTATAGAATTAAAACCCCCAAAGAGCTTAGTGAAGTCGGTTTTGAGGAATGCGTGTTTTCTGAAGACAGCATTAAACTGATAGAGTGGGCTGATAAATCTGGTGGTATTATGCCGGAGGACAGATATAATGTTAAAATTACATTAGGTAAAAATAACGAAAACGAACGGCAATTTGACTTTTCAAAATCATCATAATATTAAAAGCAATTTCAATTTTCTTTTCATTAACTCAACTTATCATGGAGTGATCTATGCGTATTTTTATATTCATTTTAATATTCGCATTTATTGATCTTAGCGCCCGGGGAAACGACAATTTGCTTACTGACAACTGGAAATTCATGGGTTATGCCCAAATAGTCCCCTATTTGGACGGAAGGGATTTTTCTAAAAAAACATATCCGCTTACACATACAGCAATGAAGACCCGTTTTGGTGTAAATAAAAAAGTATCAAATATTTTTGAGTTCAATTTTCATGTACAGGATTCCAGAATTTGGGGGCAGGAAAGCGGACTTACATCTAATAGTAAAAATATTGATATGATAATTGGCTACCTTCAATTCAATGACCTGCTTGATCTGCCTGTAGATATCCAATTCGGAAGGTTTCAGCTAATATATGGCAACAGCAGGTTTTTGGGCAACAGCCCATGGAATTATTATGAACGAGCTTACGACGGTATCCGCTGTATGGTGAATACTGAAGATATAGACTGTGATGTTTTTTACGCAAATACGGGCAACGAAATAGTGAAGCCAGTCAAAGCACTGCCTGATACATATAAATATCCTTCAACTGAATACTTAGACCGGTCCATGCTGGGTTTCTGGGCTACTCTGAAACAGATAAAAGACCAAAAATTTCACCTGTTTTTATACCGAGAGCTGAACCCTGCTAAAACTAACAATGTAGATTTTGATTTAGATAGATCCACTATTGGAATAAATTGGTTTGGAAAGTTCGGCAATATATCGCCAAATATCGAATTTGCTTATCAATTTGGCGGCATTTCTGATATAAATATTTCTGCATATATTTTTTCAATTTACACAGACCATAAAATGGGAGACTGGCAATTCACTGCCGGGACTGACTGGCTATCAGGCACCCCACACGACGCAGACAATGAATTTGGTACATATCAGTTAGATCTCGGAGCAAAACATAAATTCTTTGGCTTGATGGATTATTTCCAGAGTCCAAGTGAAGCAACAAAAGAAAGAGGCGTGAACGACATATATCTCGGTGCAACATTTGGCAGACAGGATACTAAGTGGAACTATTACCTTTTTGCACATTTATTGATGGCTAATCAAAAGTACCCAGACGGTAATAATATCTTCGGTGAAGAAATTGATCTGAGAATAAGATATTTCCCCGTTGAAGGAGTTTTCATAGAATTTACAAATGGTGTTTTTCTGCCGGGTAATATAATGAAAGATTTTTACAGAACTGAGAGCGGCGAAATGCGAAGCGATCCTGGATTTATTTCATACCTAAGATTTGTAGCTAATATATAATAATTGATTACAAATAATACATCTTACCTGCAAAAGCAATATAAAAGAAAGATTATCTTTTTTTACCCAATGGTCTTGTAATCATACTTCCCTTCCAGCAACTATAAGGATCATTGAACAGATAAAGACCATTGCAAAACCTCTGAATTGATCCCTCCCCAACCCTCCCTTAAGAGGCTGTGTGATAGCCCCTGAAAACTCAAG
>CAYQTZ010000019.1:7960-16339 GCA_964420565.1 uncultured Hyphomicrobiales bacterium | reverse complement strand
TTAGCGAAGTAAGCAATAAAACAACTAAGGGGAAGCATACAACAAGCTTTGTACGTATGTTTGAGCTTCCCGAAGGCGGAGAGATAATAGACACACCCGGTATCAGAGAATTTGCTCTATATGGAATAGATGCCGATGAGCTGACCTTATATTTTCACGATTTTGATGATTATTATGAAAATTGTCGCTTTATGCCTTGTTCTCATACTCACGAGCCGGGTTGTGCCGTTAAAGAAGCTGTAGAAAACGAACTAATTGATATAGATAGATATGAAAGCTATCTGAATATATATGAGTCATTACTAACTAAATCTTATTGATGATCATGCAAAATAATATTTGGTATTTACTGCCTGCTGCTGTTTTTTCTTTTTTACTTCTAATTAGCAGTAATTTTATACCTGAATATGGTTTTTTCAATGATGAGTTTTATTATATCGCATGTGCTGATCGTTTGGATTGGGGATATGTAGATCATCCACCATTTTCTATCGGGGTTCTTTATATTTTGCTATCAATATTTGGCGATTCATTGATTGCGGTGAGAATGTTACCGGCATTATGCTCATCTGTTGTAGTAGTACTTTCTGGCTTGATTGTCAGGGAGCTTGGTGGCAGCAGATCAGCACAGGTTATTTCAGCTTTTTCTGTATCGCTAATGCCAGTACCTTTGATACTTTTTAGCTTGTATTCTATGAACTGCTATGAAATTCTTATTATGAGTATTATCTTTTTTTTGATTTTAAAAATGCTAAGAACAGAAGATCCAAAATACTGGATATTCATAGGAATTATTTATGGTATTGGATTGATGAATAAGCACACAATAATTCTATACATAATATCCATAATATTCGGCTTTATATTCTCAGGGAAATCCAAGTATCTATTAAACAAATGGTTTCTTTATTCATGCATCATTGCATTTTTTATATTCATACCTAATCTGATCTGGCAGATAGCTAATGGTTTTCCTTCTTTAGAATTCTATGAAAACGCAACAAAATTTAAGAATATTGACTCTAACCTGATAGATGTGCTTTTATTCCAAATTTTATCAGCTAATCCGATAAATGTTGTTATCTGGCTCTCAGGATTAATCTCCTTATTTTTTAATAAGGAACTTTCTAAATACAAGCTCTTTGGTTGGGCATATTTATTACTCCTAATGATAATGATCGTATCCGGTTCAAGCAGACCAGACAGGATAATTTCCATTTATTATATTTTGATACCTATTGGCTGGTTTGTAGTTGATTCTATTAAAAAGAACTGGTTGAGATCATCAATCAAATATTCTGTATTTATTTCTATTATGCTTGTTGGATTGCTTCTGATCCCTTTCTCTCTACCAATAATGCCACCTGAGACAGCAGAAAAATATTTTGAAAAAACAGGCTTGAACATACCAATTGAATCAGGACTTGAAAGCTCTTTATCAATGTTCTATGTCTATCGAATGGATTGGGAAAAGCCAGCAAAAGCACTAAGCAGGATTTACAAGGCATTACCTGACGATGAGCAAAACAGAACTTTGATAGTTACCGGGAATTATGGTTTTGCATCATCCATTGAATTCTATTCTAAGAAATATGATCTACCTAATGTAATTTGTGGGCATAACAGCTATTGGCATTGGAGCAAAGAACTTATTTCAAATGAGATATCGACATTCATATCATTTGGCATTACTAAAGAATATCTGGAACATTCTTTTAATTCCATCAAAAGCACTGGTGTTATTATAAAAAGCAAATATTGGTATGATCATTTTAAAAGACCAATCTATATTTGTCATGAACCCAAGGGTGATGTACATAAGCTGTGGACAAGGGCAAGGTATTATAAATAACATAAACTCTCGAAATATATCGGAAAGATGATGATAAAGTCTTGTATTATAAGCAATTAACAAAATAATTCTAATACATATATATACTCCCTTTTCCTATGAATATTAAAGTCAAGACCAGTGCAAAACCAAAGAAAATCCAGATCTTAAAAGATGGGGAGATTAAAACATTATATTTCAACAGCTTACTCCCTTCCTTATTCATAAGGGAGGTGCGGGGAGGGATCATTTTTTGGACTTTTGCATTGGTCTTAAATCAAAAAAAAATTGATGTAACCTAACAACAGAGCTTTTTTCTTAGCTCTGAGACACTTATTAATTATCTGTCAGAGTTGGGTTTCACGGGATAGCCCAATTAACTTTTAAATTACTATCCATTATTGATCTTTTTTATTCAGGAGTAAGAGCTATAGAATGAAGAATATTATGAAATAATCATTATATTTGCAGGGGAGGCATTTCTTTGACAAAAATGGGTTAAATTTGTGTCATGTCAAATATTAATTGTCAATCAATCAGGAATAATTAATCTACTAAAAGTAAGTTTCTTCAGTAGAACTATCATTATTGATTGTTGTTCGTTATGCTGACATGACATTAGGGGAGAGAGGCACATCTTCACAAATTGATAATGTTTTTGTTTTAAGGAAATATTTTGTAAAACTTACTGACTTTGGTATTTTGGGAAGTGAGTAGTTATACAAATTTCCAGTTAAAAATAATAATTATGAAAAAAATACTGCATATATCAACTATAGATCAGGGTGGGGCTGCAAATATTTGTATTCATTTGCAAAAAAAATTAATATCAGATAGAAATAAATCGAATATAATTGTATTAAAGAAAACATCATTTCATGAGAACATAGAACAGTACTATGACAGAAAAAGCAATAGTTTTATTTCACAAAAATTTTATCATTATCAAAGTTATCTATACCCTTGGATCTTTAATAAGTTATTGAAAGATCAACCTAAGGATCATGAAGCATTTACATTCCCTTTTAGCTTTTTTGACCTAACAAAACATCCACTATATAAAGAAGCTGATTTGTTGCATTTTCACTATGTGTCCTATCTAATCAATTGGAATTCTTTTTTTTCAAATAATACAAAACCAATTGTATGGACTTTACATGATATGAATACATTCACTGGCGGTTGTCATCATAGTGAGAATTGTACAGGATTTACTGAAAATTGTAAATGTTGTCCCCAATTAGAACATACCTATATTCGAAATTTTGCCCAAAAAATGCTAACTTTGAAACTTAAGAAATTATGTGGGGATATAACCTTTATATCTCCATCAAGATGGCATCAATTATTGGCAAAACAAAGTACGTTATTGAAGGGGAAGGACATACGTTTTATTCCAAATGGTGTGAATCTTGATATTTTCCGAAATAAGGGGAAAAACCTATGCCGCACAAATTTAGAATTACCTCTGGATAAAAAGATCATACTCTTTATTGTTGATGATTTTGCAAGAAAAAACAAAGGATATGAATTATTTTTATTTTCTTTAGATCATCTAAAGGATCGTGATAATATGATTTTCATCTTTATCGGTAACAATTTAAAAACTAAACCCCCATTAAAAAATCTAATATATTTTCCTTTTATTCGATCTCCTCATGAATTAGCAGAAATGTACTCATTAGCTGATGTTACAGTAGTCCCCTCAAAATTCGAAACATCTTCATTAATAGCTTTAGAATCTATGGCTTGCAGGACTCCAGTGGTTGCATATAATGCTGCGGGACAAAAGGAAAGAATTGTACATAAGATAGATGGATATTTAGCAGAGCCATACTCCCCGGAAAGTTTTGCAGAAGGCATCGAGTATTGCCTTTCCGAAGAAAATCATAGCAGATTGGCTCAGAACTGTTTGAAAAAAGTTGTTAGTTATTATTCTTTTGATATTATGTATGAAGCTTATATGTCTGTATATAAGGAGAAAATGGTGTAATTTTTATTTTGGAAGTGTGCATTTATTTCCAAAATATTTATAATTATTACAGAATCATAGAATAACCACCCAATCCGTTTTAAAAAAAGGAATATCATAACTCCTTACTCCAGAGCTAAAAATAAGGTTTATACAAAGTTTGTGAATAAAGCTTTGATTTCGCAATATTTAGGATAAATATAAAAATACTCTCCCTCCCTTGCGTACTAATGGAGGCATGGGGAGAGGGTCGCCTTGAAATATGAATTTTCTTTTAAGTTGTGCCCATCACACAGTCTCTTTTGTGAAAGGGAATTGTGTGATATTATCCAACTTAATACTGATTCCTGTAATGCAAGTTCAAGATCTTAATATCACATACCCAAATGTAAGACTCGGTAACGCTCTACTCTATTATTCTGAATAAACTCTGCGATATAGATACCTGATGGATAATTAAAAGGTATTTCAAATTGCCCCAGTATAATATTTCTTCTGTATTCAAAAATTGTTTCGCCCTGTATAGATATGATTTTGATATTTACTTTGCCAGTGTTCAAGCCAGTTTTTAAACTTAATATAGAGTTTTGTGTTATACAGCTTCCCGTAATAATGCTGATATTATCATCTATTACTGATGTCTCAGTTTTCCTGATTGGCAGTACCAGAGTGGTTGATTGGGAGCCGCCGTAATATACTGTATTATCAACTATCTTCATGTCTAAAATACCATCGGAATTGACAGGATTGCCTGTATTGGGGTTTACTTTATACTTCGGGTAATTAGAACTGCTGATAGCCAGGCCAAGTTTGTGCCCCGGAGCAATCGTATAAGCAGTGTAATTTAAATCGAGTTCAATTTCGTAAATATTACCAGGTGTAAGAAAATCCTCAGCAGCGAAGCTATTCCTGTGGCGTGCCATGATTATGCCATCAGAGATTATGATACGTCTGCCGTCTGGGTATATGTCAACTAACTTTCCTGTAAAATCTGTATCTTTAGCTTCTGAAGAGACTACTAAGTTGAGCTTAATATTCCCGAAAATATCATAAGGATTTTCGAATTCAGGAGAAACGAATGTTAGCACATCGCTTCTTTCCCAAACTTCATTTTTTTGATTAACTGGTCCTGATCCGGTATTGAAATCGAACATTATATTACCGCCAACCGTCTGCACTGGCAAAGCCGGATTATATCTAAAAGTCTGTTGGCCTTCTGCTGTGATCTGCGGGAGCAATTCGCCGTTTTTATTGGGATAAAGATTTAGAGTATCTGTGTTCTCAAAGGGCCAATTATGAAAAGTAAGCCAGTTGTTCCAATACCCAGTCTGGTCAACAGGTCCCATCAAATATAGATTAATTGGTTGAATTGTGGCAGCCAATCCGCCTTCCTGCCCTTTTAAAGTATAATTAAACCAGCTAATTGCTAATTCTTCGATATCGTAGATTGCGTTTTCCGGGAAGGTGATATCGCCTGATCTTCTGTTGCCAATTGTGCCGTGTGTCCAAGGCCCTATGATAACTTTTTGTCTGTTTCTGGCACCATCTCCACCTAAGTATTGCATATCGTAAAAAGCTTCGAGCTGTCCGGGTGAGAATAGGTCATACCATCCTCCAACATGGAACATCGGCACTTGCATCTGATCCACTATTGTGCGGCAGTTTACAAAATCCCACATTTCATCATAATTATAATGTGCCAGAATAGTGTCAAGCATACCTGATGATGAGAACAAAGTAACCCATAGCCCTGCATCGAGCTGGCGAAACTCTCCGCCTTGGTAAGCCATATCATGATATAATGACCACGCTCCCACTATTGGGAAACCGCTTTTCAGATCAGTAGGTACTGCGCCGGCTGCGAGATATTGGCTAATAGCAAGTGCGCTTGGACCAAACATCCCGATATCGCCGTTGCACCAATTCTGCGAGGCGATCCATTCAATGGTTTCATATCCGTCTTTTTTTTCGCCCCATCCATCTTCGAGAAATGACATATTTTTTCCCTCAGAGCCATTTCTGCCACGAGTATTCTGCACAACTACAATATATCCTTCAATGTCGGTAATGATCATCAGGAAGCGGCTTAGCTGTTGTGCATTCTCTTCGGCATCATAAGGAGTGCGAGCCAGAATGACTGGGTAAGGGGAACCTGACATATCGTCGGGCATATAAATCAAGGTACTTAGCTTAATTCCATCGCTCATTTCAACCATTACGGAACTTTTCTGATATGCATTAGCAGAAATGAATATCAGCAAAAAAAACATAGCTATAGTTTTAAACATTTTGTTTTCCGTGTTTTTTTAACAATTATTTTTTTTGTAATTTAAATCTTATTGTTTAAAGAAGCAAAGATTTTCAATTATTTTTGTTTTTTCGAAAGTTTTTCTATTTTTTTGATATTTTTGAAAGAGCTGATATGGGCGAGACTCAAAGCGCAAAACAAATAAGAAATAATAACATGATGATAATAGAAGAAGATCAAACTTTCTCAAAAATCATCAGGGATATGTTTGTTGATCTTTATAAGATAGAAATCTTTACCTCTGCTAAGCCAGCTTTGGATATGCTTAGCAGGGGTTACAAACCTGCTGTAATTATATGCTCCGATGATCTTTCGGAGATCAAGATGCCCGAATTTATTGAAAAATCTAAGAAGTATGCCCCATATTCCTCTAAGATGATCCTTACTTCTGATACAGAAAAGCCGGATGTGAAGCAATTTCTCAAGAAAAAATATGTTAACATTGCCATATCAAAAGAAACAAAGGTCGCTGACTTCCAGCAACTCGTTAGACTTCTTGCTGATATTTATCATCAGCAGTATTATAAATTACTATGCAAAAAGGAACTGAAAGATAAATCGTTGCAGGTAGATAACCTTATTAATGAAAGACAGGAGTTATTCCCGCAATCCATTCAGGCAATAAGAGGTCTGATAAATTTAAATGAGAGATTTTACTTCACCAATCATATAAATAATGTTTCTTTGATAGTTAAATCTATTGCTGAGGCATTGGATACAAATTTGAATGATATAAAAGATATGGTGATCGCTTCTATACTGTTCAATTCAATTGTGAACAGTTTGCCCAAAGATTTCATTGTAAACGACCCTTATGATTTAGAAAATGACAATCTGAAAGTTAAGTATTTTGAGCTGTTTAATATAGGCGTTACTTTACTAAGCAGTATAGAAATTTTTCGTAAGCATGCCAGAATAGTTTCTCAGATATGGGAAAAAGCTGACGGTTCAGGTCTGCCCAATGGAATTCCCGGGGAGCAGCTACCGAGAGCTCCGCAGATAATATCTCTTGCAAATTACTATCACAATATGGTCTATAGAGTGCCATCTGAAAAAATCGAAGAGCTAAAAGAAAGAGGCGAATTGCGTATTGATAAAGCTACTATGATGAAACGTCACGACTTTGCGATCAAAAGTCTGTACAAGAATCCTAAATGGTATGATTATGAGCTTCTTACTATTTTTCATGAACTGATAAAAAGAAAGTCTTGTATTGCACTTAGGCCAGAATCAAACCCAGATGAACTCAGGTATTTTGAGGTTGATTCACGTCAAAGAATGTATGATGGCATTGATGCTGAAGACCATAGTAAAGAGGTGATAAATGAAGACGAAGAAATAGAAGAGATAAAGGGTAGTGATAATTTTGGAAAAATTGATCTAAGAAACAAAAAGAAAAAGGAAATCGAAAAAGAAATTGAAGTTAAAGATCTAAAACCAGGTATGATAGTAGCCCAAAACGTGGTTACTAATAAGGGTATATTGATAGTTCGTCAGGATACAAGACTCGATAATAATACTACACAGAACATTAAGTATCTGGCTTCTTCAGGAATGCTTTCTTCTTATATTTGTATAGCTGTTACAGATGATGATTAATTTTTTGATTGAAAGTCATAAAGTGCAAAGAAGCTGTTTTGATGAGCTGAAGCTGTGGAAATATTAATTATCTATTAAATATCTTATACTGTTTAGTAGATTTTTCATTATTTTAATATTTTAAAAATTCATCTGGATTATTAACAAAAATCGGAGCAAAAATGGGACTGACCGTAGTGGAAAAGATTTTATTGCGTGCATCAGGAAAAGAGCATATCAAAGCCGGGGATATAGTAGAACCAGCAGTAGATTTGGCTATGTCGCACGAAAACGGCGCCTTGGTAATGAATCAATTCATGGAGATCTATAAAGGAACGACAAAAAAAGCAAGAGTCTGGGATCCCGATAGGATCGCTCTGATTTTTGATCATCGCGTTCCTGCAGAAAGTGCAAAAACGGCTACTAATCAAAAAAAGATCAGGGAATTTGTTGCTGAGCAGGGAATAAAGAAATTCCATGATGTTCGCGGAGACGAGATGGGTATATGCCATCAAATTCTCCCTGAAAACGGATATGTACGCCCAGGATATGTAGTTGTCGGAACTGACAGCCACACTACGAGCCATGGAGCTTTGGGAGCATTTGCCTTTGGAATCGGAGCTACTGAAATGGCTTCCGTGTGGACACTTGGCTCAGTGCTGAACGTCCCTGTTCCGGCAACCATCAAGG
>CAYQTZ010000019.1:0-7950 GCA_964420565.1 uncultured Hyphomicrobiales bacterium | reverse complement strand
TGTTTATCCCAAAGATTTTATTTTATATCTTATAGGAAAGATATCTGCTCAGGGTGCAAATTTTAAAGTAATAGAATTTCACGGTGAAGCTATCAGAAATATGACTACTTCGGGACGGCTTACCGTCTGCAATATGAGTGTTGAAGCAGGAGCAACTGGTGGTCTTATACCAGCTGATGAGGAGACTGAAAGATATCTACGGAATGTGGCAGGAGTAAAAGACGATCTGAATTTTGTTTTGCCGGATAATGATGCCGTTTATGAAGAGATCATTGATATTGATGTTTCCGAGATTGTGCCACAGGTTGCATGCCCACATACAGTAGATAATGTATTCCCTGTCAGCGATCTCAAAGGTACTAAAGTTCATCAGGTAGTTATCGGCTCCTGTACTAATGGACGATTAGATGATTTAGAAATAGTGGCTAATATTGTAAAAGGAAAGAAAATTCACCGCAGCACTCGTATGCTTGTTTTCCCCGCATCTGGTAAAATATACATGGAAGCTATGGACAAGGGTTATTTACAACAACTAATGCAGGCTGGCGCTGTGATAGCCAACCCCGGTTGTGGCCCCTGCCTTGGAGTGCATCAGGGTGCTTTAGGAAACGGCGAGAGAGCAATCTCTACTACTAACCGCAACTTCAAAGGCAGAATGGGCAATCCCAATGCCGAAGTTTATCTATCATCGCCAGCTACTGCTGCTGCAAGCGCTTTAACTGGTGAAATAACTGATCCAAATAATTTATAAATAATAATATTAAGGAGCACATTATGGCTAAAGTAATATATAAACTTGGAAAAGATATATCCACTGACGAGATATATCCCGGCAGATATATGGCAACTGTTCTGCCTTCAGAAACACCAGAATACGCTTTTGCAGATATTCAGGAATTGAACGAGTTGTTGAAAAAAGGTAAGCACGAAAAGGAGAGAGTTATTGTCGCTGATTTGAATTTTGGCTGCGGTTCGTCGCGCGAGCAAGCCGCATCTACTCTGAAGGGATATGATGTAATAGTAGTAGCTAAAAGTTTTGCAAGGATTTTTGTTCAGAATAGTGTTAATCTTGGTTTGCAGACTGTTATTTGTCCGGATATCGAAGCAAATGTAGGCGATGAGCTGGATATACTAAAGGATAAAGTCATTAATACAACAACAGGTAAAGAATTTGAAATAGAGCCGCACCACCCAGCCAGACAAAAGATAATAGATGCTGGCGGGCTGATAGAATATACCCGCAGAAGATTAGAAGAAATTGAATAACGAGTATAAAAAGATTTTGACATATTATTTTAAATGTATTTGTTTTGTAAAAAAGGTGTTTCTTATGGATAAAAAAAATTTGATCAATGAATTATTACAAATTGAATTTTATGAAAAAGAAAACTTGATTGAGTTTTTCTTTTATGGCAAGTTGGATACAGATAATAGTCAACTTTTATCAGATTTTATAAATAGTTATTTAAATGATTTGTTTTCAAATGGTTACGATAAAGAAAAAATTCGCGTGATCTTTGATCTGGATAAAGTTTCCTTTGTCTCATCATTTTTCCTTAGAGTTTGTTTTGTTGTACTTAGGATCATTAAGAAGGGGCACTTTGAAATTATTAATGCTTCGCACCAGGTAAATTCAATTTTGAAGTTATCTGGTATCGAAAAGCTTACTACAATTATCAGCAAAGATGACGATTCTAAAGTAATTCAACCTTTTGAAGAATTCTCAAAAAATGCAAGAATTAATAATTTAGATGAATATTTGTCCCGTTATAAAGAATCCTTAAAAAATCCAGAAGACTTTTGGGCTGAGCAGGCAAATAAACATATTGAGTGGTTTGAACCATTCGATAAAACACTTGAATGGAATCTGCCATTCTCGCGGTGGTTCATAAATGGTAAATTGAATGTTTGCTATAATTGCTTAGATAAGCATTTGAGCACTCCAACTGCCGATAAAACAGCAATTATTTGGGAAGGTGAGCTAATGCAAAACGGTAAACCTATAGATAAGAAATCTTATACCTATAGGCAGTTGCTCTCGGAAGTCTCTCTTTTTGCAAATGTTTTAAAGCATCATGGTGTGAAGAAAGGTGACAGAGTAATTATATATTTGCCGATAATCCCTGAAGCCGTTTTTGCAATGCTTGCCTGTGCCAGAATAGGGGCAATACATTCCGTTATCTTTGCTGGATTTTCTCCTTCTGCTATCGCTGATAGAACTGAAGATTGTCAGGCAAGTTTGATAATTACTGCCGATCATAGCTACAGAAGAGGCAAACTGATCCCATTAAAAGATAATGTAGATAAAGCGATAGATATCTTGGATTCTAAAGAAAATTCACAGTCTTTGGTTAATAAAGTATTGATGATAGAAAGAACAAATAAACCCGTAAATATTAATCCTGTTAGAGATTTTATTTATTCACATGAAGTTAAAAAGCAAACAGATAACTGCGATCCTGAAATAATGGACAGCGAGGATGTCTTATTCATACTATATACAAGCGGTTCAACTGGCAAACCAAAAGGAATATTCCATTCGTCTGCTGGCTATTTGCTTTCTGCTAATATCAGCTTCAAAAACGTTATGGATATTAAAAAGGATGATATTTACTGGTCAACGGCAGATATAGGCTGGATTACCGGGCATACTTATGCTATATATGGTCCGCTATCAAATGGCGCGACAGTCTTCATGTACGAAGGAGCTCCTGACTATCCTGAATATGACCGATTCTGGAAAATAATTGAAGAAAATGCTATTACGATATTCTATTCTTCGCCAACTGCCATTCGCGCTTTTATGAAGTGGGGAGAGGAGTGGATTACTAAGTATGACCTAAGTTCTTTGAGATTGATAGGCACAGTTGGTGAGCCAATAAATCCTGAAGTGTGGATTTGGTATTTTGAAAAAATAGGTAAATCAAAATGCCCGATTATTGATACATGGTGGCAAACCGAGACAGGCAGCTTGATGATAAGTCCACTGCCGGGTGCTACAATGCTCAAGCCGGGCTCTGCAGGGATTCCTTTTTATGGTATTGATGCAGATATTCTCGACGATGCTGGAAACCCAGTAAGTGAGAATATTATTGGTAATTTAGTTATCAAAAAGCCATGGCCCTCGATGGCTCGTGGGATATGGTCTTCTGCTGAAAGATTCATTAAAGTCTATTGGACAGATTTTCCGGGGTATTATTTTACTGGAGATTGTGCCCGCAAAGACCACGATGGATTCTTCTGGTTAGCTGGCAGAACTGATGATGTTATAGTTGTTTCTGGTCATAATATTGGTACAGCGGAGGTAGAAAGTGCATTGCTGATGCACCATTGCGTTGCTGAAGCCGTAGTAGTTGGCAGACCCGACGACCATAAAACTACAGTAATCGTTGCCTTCGTTTCTCTTAAATCTGGGATTGAGCCAACTGAGGAACTAAAAGATGAAATCAAGTATAAAGTAGCCCATACTCTTGGGCATTTAGCTAAGCCGGAAGAAATACGATTTGCCCGTCAATTGCCCAAAACCCGCTCAGGTAAGATAATGAGGAGATTTCTCAGACAGATAGCTGCCGGCACTGAGATTACCGGGGACATTACTACTTTAGAAGATTTTTCCGTATTAGAGAAATTAAAATGATATTTAAATTTATTGGATATTTATGAGATGTTATTCATTCAAATATTATATTTTATACTTACTATTATTTTTATTTGTGGTGAGTATTCCAATATACTCACAAGGAGAGCATAAAAGTATCCACGAAATTGAATATAATAATCATGTTGGAAAAACGGTTCATGACCGAAAAGAAATAATATTTGAAAATAATTTGATGAAGGGGGAGAGGCTGCCAATCAAAGTTTTCGGTTGGCATCCTTACTGGGCTGCGAGTAACGATCATTTGGCGTATGATTATAATGTGCTTTCTACCATTGGATATTTTAGTTATAACGTTGACCCCGCAACGGGTACCTATATTTCAATACATAATTGGGATAAAACGCCAATTATTGATTATGCCCACCAACTTGGTGTAAAAGTTGTGTTGGTTATAACTAACTTCGGTTATGATGAAAATGATATGCTGCTGTCCGATCCGCAGAAAACATCAAGATTGATAGATGAATCAGTGAGATTGGTGAAGAAGCATGGTGGCGACGGAATAAATATTGACTTTGAAAGTATAAGATCATCTCAAAGGGAGAATCTTTCGATTTTTATGACTGAACTTGCTAAAGAACTTAAATCTGAGATCCCCGAAGCTGAGCTTTCTATTTGCCTGCCTGCAGTTTACTGGACGGATGCTTTTGATTTGCAGGTACTCGCCGCAGTTTGTGATTATATGCTGATCATGGGATATGGTTATTTCTGGGCTGGTTCGGTAACGGCTGGACCAGTAGCTCCACTTGTGAATAGAACGTATTGCGTTAAAAATTCAATAATTACAAATTTAGAGGCTGGCGTGCCTAAAGAAACACTTTTCCTCGGTGTGCCATGGTATGGTATTGACTGGCAAGTGGAAAACCACGAGAGAATGGCGAAATCTACTGCTTCTGGTAAAGCAAGAATATTTCCCGCCATGGAGTGGTTAGCCGATATCCATGGTAAGATATTCGACGATGAATTCAAAACTCCATGGATTGCTTATTACGATGGTGGATGGAGGCAGGCATGGTATGATGACAGCTTGAGTTTATCATATAAATATCAGATGATAGAAAGTTTCGGGCTCGGAGGTATAGGAATTTGGGCTATCAGCTATCAGGATGATGCAGGCGTTGTTTGGAGAGGGCTGCGGGACTATTTTACTCCTACTGCTGTTAATGATGAAGTATCCAATGATATAATTATTTATCCAAATCCATGCAGAGAAACTCTAAATATTATATTACCAGAATGTTTTCTCGGTGCTAATGAAATTTGTATTATGTCTTTCGAAGGGAAAGTTATTTACGAAAATATTATTAGCAATATCAAAGAATTGAGAATTGATTTGAGCGAACTCAATCTATCAGCAGGTCTATACTTATGCATTATTAAAGCAGAAAAGAAGGTATTTAGAAAGCATATTGTAATATGTTGATTTTTTTGAAGTTGGGATAGCACTGGTACTCCCGAGATCATACATGATCGTTTTTTTTACGGTTTAATATATTAAGACCATTGTAAAACTCAATAAATGATTCCTCCGCCGACACTCCATTATTAATAAAGAAGGGAGTAAAGCGTTGATATATAATCATATATAGAATATCCCACTTTTTTAAGAGGGGAACATAGGGAGATTTTCGTTGGTTTTGCAATGATCTTAGATTTATTATACAAAACTGACTTGACTAATAGCTGCCAAACAGTCTCAGACCCTTCTGTAGAGAAGGAAGAAATATTCTATGAAAATACTTTATATAAACTATCATTTTCTCAAACCTACCATAAAAATATCTAAGAGTTGCTTTTTCAATATTTCTTTATCGGATTTGTCAGAAAGAGATTCTGTCTTAGATACAAAATAATACCATGTGCCTCCCATTATCACAGCAGCAGCAGACAAAGGATCAATATCCTTATTGAAATAATCTTCTTTTTGCCCTTTTTGTATCATCTGAGCTATTAGTAATCTGATATCAACGATCTTTTCTTTTAGATGTAGCATATGGTCTGCGTTTAAAAAGTGCTGTTCTCTGATAAGCATATTAACTAAAGTCAGATTTTCTAAGGTAATATCAAATAGGAACTGAAAATATTCATCGAACATCTGAATAGCTGGAATGTCTTTTTTTAATAGAATTTTGATATGTTCTTCAATAGTAGCCCATGAATTAATATATATATCTTCGAGTATGCTATCTTTATTGTTGAAATAAAGATAAACGCTGCCAGTAGCAATACCTGCATTTTTAGCTATTGTAGCAATTTTGGTATTTAAAAATCCATACTTCGCAAATATTTCTGTAGCGACCTGAATAATTTTTTCCTTTTTTGTCATACTTTTTCAGTAAATTAATGATCACGACTAATTAGAATAGTAAAGACAGATATCCTAACCCCAATGCAAATAAAAGCTTCGTATAAATAGGATATTTTTTTATGGATCGCCCCAATTCCTCTTTGTCTCACAACCTGAATAGTAGGGGTGGTGTGTTCTGAAACATATCCTGAATATTTCGAAATTATAGTTTGATTCACAATCTTTGTAACTCAATTATTTTTCTTTATGGAGTCTAAATGTCTGAAAGTAATAATAATCATAAAAAATTAATATTCCAAGAAAAATCGGTTCTGTTATAAAAATGAATTATTAACAGGGTGAAATATTATAGCGTCAAGTTACGGGTAGATTGTCGCTCAATCAGGGATGATCAAGCTTCTAAATTTTCTTTTTTCGGTAGATCAATCATCCTTGATTGTTCACATCAGAGCTGACATGACAATATTTAATCACTTATATATCGAGCAGCCAAATAGCAATATTGAAATAAATGAAGATTCCGGTAACATCTATCAATGTTGCCACAAGCGGGCTTGAAATAACGGCAGGGTCAAGATTCATTTTCGAGAGTATCAGTGGCAATACAGCTCCTAATAAATTTGCCCAGATCACAAGTACCACCATGGTTGAGCTTATTATTATAGCAAGATCGAGACTACCATCGTCGCCCCATAACCCTCGCATATATGTAATAATCCCTAAGATAGCGCCGAGCAAGATACCTATCATCAGTTCTTTGCCTAATATTTTCAGCCAGGTACCTGGGTGAAATTCCTCTATAGCAAGACTTCTGATGACGAGTGTGGCTGATTGAGTGCCTGTATTTCCAGCCGTTCCTATCAGTAATGGGATAAAGAATGATAAAGCTATCGCTACTTCTAAGACATCTTCGTAAACAGCTATAACTGCAGCAGTAATAAAGTTTGCAAACATCAAAGCCATTAGCCACGGTATTCGTTTGGACCAAAGTTTGAAAACGCTTGCGTGTAGATATGACTGCTCTACTGGATTGATACCTGATATTCTCTGGAAATCTTCAGTTATCTCTTCGGATGAAACGTCCATAATATCGTCGAAGGTAACTATACCGAGTAGTTTGCCTGCTGAATCAACCACAGGCAGTACTGATATGTCATAACGTTCCATAATCCTAACGGCTTCCTCCTGATCGTCATAAGCAGAGACACTGATAAAATTATAATCCATTAGTTCGGATATTAAAGTATTTTCGTCGGATAATATAAGATATCTGAGCATTATGTCGTCTATAAGTTTGCCGTCTTCGGTTACATATACTCTATATAACGTTTCGCTGTCTTTACCAAATATGCGGATATGATCCAATGCCTCTTTTACAGTCCAGTCTGCACGAATAGCGACGAAGTCAGGTGTAAGCAGGCGTCCTATGCTCTCTTCGGGGTATCCTAACAGTTCGCGGGCTTCTTTCAGATCTTCCGGACTAAGAAGATTGATAAGACGGCGGGTAGCCTTGTCTGGCAATTCTTCAAGCAAAGCAGTTCTATCGTCAGGGCTCATATCGGCAAGCAGGGTTTTTGTTTCCTGGTCTGTCAGCTCTTTGAGCAAGGAATCGCGTTGGTCATATTCGAGGTATGCGAATACTTCAGCAGAAATATTTCTGGGTAAAGCCCGAAAAAGAAGAACGCGGTCAGGTTTTTCAATATTGAGAAGTAAATCGGCAATTTCAGGTGTAGGCCAATCCATTAGACCATTTTTCAGGTCGTTCCATTTTCTATTATCAATTAATTGCATTATTTCGGGTTTCAGCAATTCTTTCAGCATATTAAGCCCTTCCGTCAGTTTTGAAAAATTGCATCTTTTCAATTTAAGAAAATTTAAGGAAATAATCTTGAATATTCCTTATCTGATTCGTTATTTTATGAAAGAACAATTCTTTTACAAGCATTTTTAAGTTGAATCTTGACAGCATATTGATTTTTCT
>CAYQTZ010000018.1:0-16450 GCA_964420565.1 uncultured Hyphomicrobiales bacterium | reverse complement strand
TGGAGAATCAAGCGTATATTTACCAAAATGGTTCAAATCACTTTGCTTCTGTAATCTTTGATGTCAGCTTCTTTCTTTACAGAATTCATCCAGCGGTAAAATGCTGACTGCATAGCATTCTGTTGCATTTCATTCAGCTCTTGGGCTAAGTTTTGCTGCACTTGCTGCTGAGAAGGTACATTTTTATTCATTACCTGAACTATGTAATATCCTTTTTCGCCTCTGATGGGCCCTGATATCTTGCCTATAGGCAGATTAAACACTTCGTTAGCAAAAAGAAAATCGCGTCCTACTTTTGGAATTAATCCATTCTTTTTGACTTCAGCTGATAATTCAATCTGTAAGGTAGGATCATCTGGTGTAAACTTGGATAATGAATCAAGTCCTTGTACTCTTTTGTAAATTTCTGCTGCTCTTGGCTCGAGCAGTTCAATCTTTTTCTCATCCAATATTTGTCTTACAATTTTATCTCTCATAAAATCTAAGGATGCATATCCTTCAGGCATAACATCTACAACTTGAGCAACTACAATACCATAGTTTTCCATTTCCATAGGACCAAATATCTGACCTTCCTCTAACTCAAATGCTTTGGCGGTTAAATACATTGAGCCAAGTACAGGTTTGTCAATAGTGAAGTATTGTGTTTCGCGAGCTGGTCTTTCATATCTTGCGGCTGCGGAATCAAAGTGCATACCTTCCTGTAAGTCAAGTTGGAATTCCTTAGCCTGGCGGGCTATACGTTTGCGAGTCATTCTTGAAACTGACGGTGATATTTTGATTTCGCTGAAAGAGATTTCTTCGCTTTTTTTGTCTTCAACATAAATTATATGGTAGCCAAACTGTGATTCTACAGGGCCTACTATTGAACCAACCTGAGCTGCAAATGCGGCTTCTTCGAATGGCTTTACCATTTGGTCTTTCGTAAAATATCCAAGGTCACCGCCTTGTCTCGCAGAGCCTTTATCTTCGGAAAGTTCAGCGGCTTTCAGGGCAAAGTTCTGTGTTGTTACTTCGGCTTTTATTTTTTTAGCTTCGGCAAGGGCGCTATCTTTATTTTGATTGGCAAGAACTAATATATGGCTTGCCTTTACTGAAAGGTTTTCACCCTGGCGTGTGCCTTCTAATCTGAAGAAATAAGTGCCGTCTCGAAGCACTACGGGCCCAACTACTTCTTTTTTCTCTAATGATGAGATGTATGGTGCTTTCTGTGGATCTACATCAGAGATGAATTTATATTCATGGCGATCGCCTCTCATCTCGCGGAAGCGTTTTGAAAATATACTGTCCCGCTCCTGATCAGTTTTCGCAGATGCAAGGTCTCTCGATATTCTTTGAATATTTTTTTCTGCTACTGATGAATCTTTTTCGTTTGGCTCTATAGCAAAGGCAACAAATTTGAGCTTTCTCTGAGCTTCCTGCTCGTATTCTGATTTGTGTTTGTTGTAATATTCCTGAATTTCCTGATCTGTAACTTCAATATCTTTATCGCTTACATATCTTGGATTCAGATAAATATAATGAACATTAGCGGAGCTATTGTTGTTTAAATATTCCTGCTCGGCAAAAGTATTTGAAATAATTGCATTAGTATTCCCGACGAGCAATTGCAAGGATTGTACCATTCTTTGCTGTCTGAGCATTTCTTCTATTTGGATCAGATCATTTCGGTATTGCTCTACCACTGATCTTTTCTCCTGAATGCTCATCGTTTCCGGCAAACGGTTCATAATTGATTCGGGATTTGTAATGATTTCCTGATATGATCTCTTGTCGAAATTCCCTGCAGAGTCAGTAAACGGACGGCGAAGGTAATCAGGAGGATTCTCGAGCATGATGTCTCGCAGCTCTCCGGCAGAGACATATATCCCGGCTTTGTCTGCCTGCTGTTTTAATATTGCATTTTCTATCATTTCGTTCCAGATGTCTTGCTGAATCTGAACATGATTTATCTCTACATCGGGATCGGGATTTTGCTGGCGTTGCTGTTCGATGCGCTCATTTACGTTCTCTGCATAATCTTTGTAGAGTATCTTTTCTCCATTTACCTCGGCTATGGCAGCGGACTGATAGTCAACTCCCTGGTTCATGATTGAAGATGGATCAAGATCACTGATTACGAAAAACCCAACGAAGACAACAGCAAAGATGGCCAGTAAATACGGTGATGTTTGTCTGATTCTTTCAAATGTTCCCATTGCTTAAAAACTCCTGCTTATAAATAGTATTATATAATTATCCACTTTAGCAAAACAACAAATTTATTGACGTTTTACTAATTTTCCAATTATTTTTGTTAATATTGATGAAAATATGTGGATATAATTTGTTTTTATAAAAATTCTGCTCCTTTTAGATGAAATTTTATATCTTAACGTTATTCAAATTATCATTTAATAAAATGATATCATTAAGTTTTGTTCAATTTAAAATAGGTCTTTTTGAAAATAATTGCTGATATATCAAAGCTGCTAAGATTATCCCCAAAAATTGCTTTTACGAAAATTATTGAGGTAGTTAAGAGTAAATTCTCTAACTTCATTCTAAGGAAAAGAGATAGATCAAACACTACTTTTAATTCCAAACCTTTGTCTTTGACGAAATTACTCTACTCATATTTCGATTTGCCTGATAATAGTTTCATTAGTGAATATAGAAGTGATATTATTGATCTATCTGATAAATATTGCAAACACGAATTCAATCTGCTCGGTTCCGGCTGGGTTAATAATTCTTATGGTATGAAGTCAGTTGGGCTCGAAGGATATGTTTTTTCGCCTTCGGCTGCTTTGAAGCCAAATATCAACGAGCATAACAGCAAAACATCAAATGATATTGCTCAGTTATTGCCAAAAGAGTATAAGAGAATTGATTGGCAGTTAGATTTCAAATCTGGTTACCGATGGTCTGAAAAGCTGTGGTACAAAGACATTAAATACGGGTTGATCCCTGGTCCGGACATAAAAATACCTTGGGAGCTGGGCAGAATGCAGCACCTGTTTATTCTATCATGGGCTTCAGTATTGAATGCAGAAAAGGAGTGTAACAATAACAATAAATTCTGCTATGAAATAAGAAATCAGATACTCGACTTTGTTGCTTCTAATCCTCCAAAATTCGGGGTTCAGTGGATGAGCACTATGGATGTATCCATTCGTCTGTGTAATTGGCTCTTTGCTTATGATATTCTTAAAAAATCAGAAATTGATTTTGATAATGATTTCATGGATGTTTTCACTACAAGCGTTTATACTCATTATCAGTTCATAGCAAACAATTTAGAGCATCGTGCAGGGATGAAGGCAAATCATTATTTTGCAAATATTGCGGGGCTACTTTTTGCTTCTGCATATTTACCGGAAAGCGAAGAAACTCTGAGTACTTTGAATTTTTCTATTAACGAGATAATTTCTGAAACATTCAATCAGTTTTATAATGATGGTTCAAATTTTGAGCAATCTACTTACTATCATCTTTTGGTTACAGAGATACTTTTTATATCGTTAGTAGTTATTAAAAGAATAGCTCCTGAGAAAGTGCTTTCTTTGAGCATAGCTAAAGTAGAGAAGCTATATACGATTGATAAAAAAGATCTGAGGATTGTTCTGCCTGAGGAATTCAATTTATTATTATCAAAAATTATGAATTTTGTTAAAGATATTGAAAGCGAAGAAAATTCTATCTTCAGGATTGGCGATGACGATGGGGGATATTTCCTTGGGAATTTCTATCGCCAATTTTCTTTATTGAATAATATTAATAAACCTTACAATACAATATTTTTAATTGATCTATACAATAAGATAAATACCGATGCTCGCGATCAATCTACAGCCGGCACTATTGATTCATATCCTGATTTTGGTTTATATATAAAAAAGAATAAGAATTATAAATTGTTGATCAGGTGTGGCTCTATAGGGCAGAACGGCAAAGGCGGACACTCGCATAATGACCAACTGTCAGTATGCCTTCTGGCTAATGGGTTGGAATTTATTGTTGACCCCGGAACATATCTTTACACACCTTTGCATCATCGGAGGAATGAGTTCCGCTCAGTCAAAAGCCATAATACTCTATATTTTGATGGTCAGGAACAGAATTTATGGCAAACAAATACTAAAGACGATTTGTTCTGGATAATTAATGAAAGAACAAGATCTGAAGTAATTGAATCTAATGAAAATCAGTTTACTGGAATGCATCATGCTTATCAAGAGATTCATACAAGAAACATTCAATTCTCTGATAAAGGGTTTGCAGGTACCGATCATTGCGAAATAAATAAGAATAAAATTATAGCATTTCATTTTCACCCTGATGTAAATATTAAGCAAAGTAAAAAGAAATTACTTATTTCAAGGGGATCCACTAAGATTGCTATTGATTTCAGCTCAAACTATGAAATAAATGATTATTCTTATTCGCCGACTTACGGTATATTGCAGAAAGCAGAAGTATTACATATTATTTCTGATCAATATGATATAAAATGGAATATAGAGATTATACAATAAAGCATTGAGAATACAAGAACATATCGCCAAGATAAGCTGGACATTTGCCGATAAAGGCATTTATATCCTCTATGGTTTTTTTACAGTTCTATTTCATATTAGTTATCTTACTCCGGAAGATTTCGGGCTTTTTACTCATCTCAATAATCTGAATATCTGGATACTGATAGTAAGCGATGGGTTGGCTCTGATGAATATTATACAGTTTGGTGCGAATCCCGAAAACAGAGGAAAAGTTAATCTGATAGCCTTGATGATACATGTGTCGGTAACGCTTGGTGCGGCTATGATATTATTCAGTTTGGGCGGGCCTCTCTCACAGCTCTTTTCTGAACCAAGATTTACTGAAATAGTAAGCTACCTGCCAATCCTTGTTTTGTTCAATATCCCAAGAACTTACTGTATGAAGTTCATTTACAGGGACAGAGTGTTTAAAAAGCTATTTGTAATAGATATGGTACTATTTGGCTCTATGGCAATAGTTACTTTGATAATAATATTCATTAAGCAACAATTAGACTTTTACGATATGATATATATATATTTCGCAGGGACATTCCTCGGCTCAGTATCTGCAATAATTCTAACTCGCAAGAATTTAAGATTCAGCTTAAAAGGCAATATAAAATTATCGACTTTAATAAAATTCGGGATTCCGCTTACTTTATATAACACTTTGCATTCTATACCAAGAAACTTAGATTATTTCGTTGTGCAGTACTTTTTCTCAACGGCAACAGTTGGCATCTACTCATCAGCAAAACAATTATTCAGATTCTTCGAGGAAGCAAATATGGCAGCTAATAGCATGATCTATCCTGTTGCTATATCGCTTATTGAAAAAAATGATAAAAAGGGACTTAATGATTTGATGACAAAATCTTTATCATTTATATTGATTGCTTTTTTAGTTTGTATAATAATATTTGAATCCGGATTTGCAAAAATAGTAATTGATATTATATTACCTGAGAAATATTCATTAGCTATCGGGCATTTTAATTTGCTGATATTAAGTGCAATTATGCTTCCATTTCTAATGCTGGCAACTGTTATAACAGCTTATGGCAAACCAAAAATAGTTCTTCTGTTTGTTTTTATTTCTGTTATTATGTGGATAGTATCTTTCATAATTATTGGATATATTGGGAACCCTGAAAACATAGCTCTGGCCATGGTCGTATATATGACATTTTTGGGGACTATGAGCTTGGTCTATGCAATAAAAAAATTCAAACTTAAGCCCATAGAACTATTAAGAGCTTTTAAAGATTCAAAAAACTTTTTATATTCATATTTGGACAAAAAGAAAACGAAATGAAATTGTTACATATATACTTATTGCGTCAGTTTGTACAAACATTATTGTTTGCCATTATTGCTTTATGCACTATATTTCTGGTAGTGAATCTATTAGAAAATCTTGATACTTTTTTAGACCATGATGCTACGGTTGGCATATTAGCTGAGTATTACCTTTACTTTTTCCCTGAAATACTTAAGCTTCTAACTCCTATTGCAGTGCTTCTCGCCACTTTGTTTTCAATCGGGCGACTATCCTCAAACAACGAAATCACTGCTATGAAATCCGGCGGCATGAGTTTATACAGTATTATTCTGCCTTTAGCTATTTTCACTTTCGCTTTAAGTATTGGGCACTTATATTTTAATGGCTGGTTAGTGCCCGAAGCTAATAAAATAAAAAATGATATATCGCAAAAATATCTTCGTATGGGCGGCGGCTCCCCCTCTATCTATAATCTTTACTTCAGAGACAGTCCTTCCAGAAATGTTGTAATATATTATTACGATTCCAAAAAAAAGACCGGTACAAGAGTAGCTATAGAGGATTTTACAAACCACAATGAACCTCGATTATTAAAAAGAACCGAAGCAATGAAAATGGAATGGGACAGCACATCAAAAAATTGGAAAATGATTGATGCTATTACGAGGAGCTTTTCTAATGATTCCGTAACGACTATTAAATTAGACACTTTGGTGGTGCAACTTAATATATCGCATAATCAAATTATTCATTTGAAAAAAACTCCTGACGAAATGAATTTCGACGAACAACGGGAAAGTATAGCATTGATGAAGCAAGGTGGCAAAAACGTAAGAAAGCAAATGATAGAATATTATGGTAATTACGCTTTTCCTTTCGCAAACTTAATAGTTGTGCTTTTTGGCGTGCCTTTTGCTTCTGTTAAGAAAAAAGGAGGCATAGCCATTCAAATTGGTGCGGCTATGGGTGTGTCCTTTTTTTATTTGGTATTTACTAAGATAAGCCAGACTATAGGTTATAATTATGACATCAATCCAATTCTGGCTGGGTGGATGGCAAATATATTATTTTTAATTGGTGGTATTTTCAATTTATTGAAGACACGAACGTAAACTGTTATTTATAAAATTATTAAAATAAACGAAAAAATGAAAACTATAGAAACACTATCATCTCTTGAAGGCAGACAGCTATTGCGGGAAATTTTTCAGGAGCTAAGATACGAAAAACAGCTGTCTTCGTTTGCTACTCTTACTATGTGCTGGCGTATATGCACAAAAGAAAAGCAAATATACAGATATGTAAATAAAGAATATACAGTAGCTCACTCTCTTGGCTTTTTCTCTGGTACTGCCCTGTGGATGCAGGAAATCGTTAACAGATTCTATTTTACCACTATCAACTCATTAGTATATCTCGGGGCGGCAGTTCTGCTGATACTCGTTGGTATTCGACGTTTTAGCGATACAATCGACGACACTACGGTCATCGCTGGCATAATCTTCGAAGCATTGATGCTTGTGTTTATGTTCATAGTTATGCTGTTCAGTCCTCGTGACGAAGACGAAGTAAATGACAATAAGAATTTACCGGATAGTAGATCTGAAGAACTTATTGTCGAGATCGGAGAGATAGGTACAGAGTTTGCTTCTGCGGTATCTAATTTAGAACAGATAAGCTCGTCTCTAAAAGAGGTAATTCAGAATCAAGCGCTGCTCACAGGAAATATAGGCGAAATTGCCAGATGCAATGCCGAAGCTATTGCCCCAAATCCTAAGCTGATAGCAGTAATGGAAGAAACAAATAATAGATTTTCCGAGCTGAACCATACAGTCGCATTGCTAAACTCTTCGGTAGAAAAACTAAAGGGCGATAAGATAGAACTGCTTGTAAGAAAAGAAGTTGAGAAGATTATTTCTAATAAGATATTGAATAGGGATGAAGAATAACTATAGACGAAAAGTAGAGATATATTTTGTGCTCTACCTTGCCGCTCTGGTATTTCTTCTGCCAAATAAAGACGAAGAAAAAGCAGAGATCACCGAACAAGGTTCAACAATTTATAATGAGTATTTTACATTAATACCCGAAAAGACTCTGCTTAATTGCAGATTTACAAGCGACACATCGGGATATGATGTAATGTCTATAGATTCCTCGAATACGGTCTATTATACAGGGAAAGTAAGTAATGTACATTTTGAATTCATTATCGAAGACCAATCATTCAAACAGACTCTTACGCTAAACACCATAGACAAAATGGAATCAAGCCATTTTTTCATTGTAGAGAACGAAGACAAGCAAGCCGCTGAATTTTTGTGGACTCCGCCTCTAAAAAATAAAGCTAACAAAACATTCATCGTTACAGTATATGCTACTGCTATCAAAAAAATAACAAACGAAAACAATGAAGAAACATTTATCCCCGTAAAAGCAAAAACACAATTCAGCTTAAATATGATATATATTGACAGATCTCTGCCCGATGATGAATTATTTGCTGAAGGATTCTCTGACACTGCTTCTAATGATACATCAAAAGCATTGCAGCCCACAGCTCAACAACTAAATATACCAATGTTTCTTTCCAGCTTTAATCTGAATCCCGAGAAAACTGAAATTGAAAAGCTCGCATATCAGAACTGGACTAACACTATTTATGCAAATAATATTAATCTATTAACCGATATAAAAAATGCCCCCAGAATGGAAGTGGTTCTAAGCTCAGAAGATAATGGCGGCACTGCAGAAATTTCGGATATATTCTCAGACAGAATTGTCATTATGGGCAAAACCCCCTTCTACGGCAGTATGCAGGTGAATCTCGCTGTAAGCAGAAAATATGACGATCAGACCTATAAACTCAGCTTTCGAGTTAGACCAAAATTGATCGAGCAGGCAATCTACCCCAAAGAAATGTATCCTGAACAGTCTTATACTATCGATCCGAAATTACCCATTATGGATTCAGATATCAAAGCATTGCTCAAAGATGGGAATATCATCAGGGCTAAAAGCATAGAAGGCGAAAGATTCAGTTTTACTCCCGATGTCTCTGACATTGGGAAAACTCTTGTTTTGGAAAGATACGTTAGCGGAGAGCTTTTCGGACAAAGTTATAATATTTATGTCAGAGATTTTCCAAACCCGGAGATATGGGATATACGCAGAGTTTCTAATGACGAAGTTATCGTAACAACCAGAAGTTATGGAACGGTAGGTGGCAAGCGAAATGAAGTAGTAGATTTCGAAGTAAAAGGTAACACAAAATACGAAGACAAACGTGGCAAGATCAACAGCCAGGATCCGCTGATATTAATTCAGTACTTTACATTTAGACCAAAGACTAAGGATAAGCCATTTTACTTTGAAATTAAAGCTATAGACAAGCTGGGTAAAAAATCAGAAAAGAATCAATTCGGTTCTAAATAAAATTGAATTTTCTAAAAAGGTAAATTTGCAGTAATAATTAACGATTTTTCTTGCAACATTTATAAATTATTATCGTAGTGTTAATAATAATGAAATTTATTCGGAGAAATTGATGAAAATTGTTTGGTTAATTATTCTAATTGTATCTTTCCCGGCATCTCTGTTAAGTCAGGAAAAAGGCGAAAATATATTAACACTAAATGAATGTATTGCCATAGCTATTCAACAAAATCCAGAAATATTGAAATCTAATGCCCGATTGCAAACCTCAGGTGCTGATATTACAAGTGCTTTCGGCAATTTTCTGCCATCTGTAGATTTTTCAATGGGATATTCACGACAGCTGAACGTGGGCGGCGGCAGAACTGTAAACGTAGGTGGGCAGATAATACGCGTTCCTTCGCCAAATCCGAATTCATACAACATGAGTGCCGGGGCTAATTATTTAATCTTCGATGGCTTTAGCCGTGGTGCTAATTATAATCGCGCCCAAAGCAATTTCGAAGCTACATTTGCAAGCGATCAGCACACAAAAAGCTCAGTAGTTTACGATATTTACGATAAGTATATTCAGGTGATCCAAAGTAAGCAAATACTCAAAATTCGCATGGAGAATCTGGAGCTTGGGAAAAAACAACTTGAGCAGATACAGGCGCAGTTCGATGCCGGCACTTTACACATTGGAGCCGTATATTCACAGGAAGCTGACCTCGGTCAACGAGAATTTGAATTGGTAACAGCCGAGAACAATCTTGACATAGCCAAAGCAAACCTTTTGACTACCATGGGACTATACCCAGATGTCTCTGTTGATTTTGACGAGTATTCACTACCTCAGGAGATAACGGACGTAGAAGTAGATGAATTCAGGAAAAATGTAGGTTCTTACGAATCTGCCACCCAGAATGCTATAAAGAACCGAAAAGACCTAATCGCTTTGAATAAATCAATAGAAGCAAGCGAATCTTCACTGACAATTGCAGAAAGCGGGTATTATCCATCTGTCTCAGCTTACGGCGGCTGGTCATGGGCAAATAGCGAATTTGATCAGTTCGATGATCTCGGCAGGTCATATATCGGGCTTAATCTAAGAGTTCCCATATTCGATAATTTCAACACAAACTATCAGATACAAAGTGCCAAAGCTCAGCTTTATCAATCCGAGATAGACAGAAGCCATCAGGAGAATTTGGTAATGGCATCACTGAAAATTGCATATCTTGATCTGGAGTCGGCTGAAAAGAAACTTGAGATAAGCAAACGTTCATATAAAGCAGCGGAAGTCAATTACGAATCATATAAAGAACGCTTTGATGTTGGCAAATCCAACATAACAGATTTGCTGAATGCAAATAAAATGCTTATGGAGGCACAGATAAACAGAACTACAGCTGTTTACGATTACTTTGGTGCCCAAAAAGCCATTCAGTTCAATCTCGGTCAGTTAGATAGATAATTTTTAAATCTATAAACGGAAAAGAATATGAAATGTAAAAAATGCGGGAACGATTATCCCTCTAATTACTACTTTGCAACAGATGATATTTGCAACAATTGTTACAGTAAGATGGATGAGCAGGAAAAACAAGAGCTTTCATCCAACCAACAATATGATTATCCCCCTGTGTATTATCGCGTTGGCTTCGGCACTCGTCTTGGTGCGGCAGTGATCGATTGGGTAATAGTTAGCATTATATCAATTGTCATATTGTATATGACTAACTTTTTCGAGTTAGCAATAGAGCTGGGCAACCAAATATCAGAGAATATAAGAGATGCTGATATGATCGCCGAGCTGACAGAGAAATTCACACTCGAAAATATTCAATTTTTTGTATTATTATATCTTATCAAACTTGTATATTATTTCCTTGAAGTATTGAACGGAGCAAGCTTAGGCAAAATGATACTCGGGATACAAATAGCCAATGCAAACAGGACTTTTGCAGATTTCAAAGTGCTTTTAAATAGATATTTGATCAAGCACAGCGACACGATATTAAATGTGCTTGCTACTTTAACATTCATTTCCATACTTGATCTGCTATCATTTATAGCTGCGATAGTGATATTTATCGGCTTTTTATTCGTACTTGCCGACCAAAGACAGGCACTGCACGATATGATAGCTAAAACTGCTGTTTATTATAAAGATCAGATATTGGAAGAAAACCAGATAATCAATCATCAACAAGTATAAAGATCAGGAAAAATCATGGCAAAGAAAAGATCAAAAAAACCGTTAATCATCATTCTAACTCTGCTCGCTGTTATAATTGCTGTAATAGTGTTCGTTATGCTAAACTCTGATGATCCCGCCATTAAAGTTACTACCTCGAAAGTAGAAAGAAAAACTATTACCCAGAATGTTTCTGCTATTGGCAAAATAGTCCCGGAAACAGAAGTAAAAATATCTTCAGAAACATCTGGCGAAATCGTGTTCCTCGGCGTAAACGAAGGCGACACTGTAAGGGTAGGAGAGATATTAGTTAGAATAAAGCCTGACATCGTAGAAACTCAGCTTGAGCAGTACGCCGCTGCTAAAGAAGCTTCAAAACTGGAAATACAATCCAGAAAAACCGAGATGGTTAGGACAAAAGCAGAACTCGAACGCATGAAAGAATTGCACCAGAAAAAATTTATCTCCGATGCTGAATTTGATATTGCTCAAGCCGCTTATGATCAGGCAGTCTCCAGCTATGAATCAGCACAGGCACGCTATAGACAGGCACAAGCCACCTATAATCAATTTGAAAGAAACTTTGCACGCACTACTATTAAATCCCCTATCGATGGCATTATAACTTCTTTGTCGGTAGAGGAAGGCGAAAAAGTAGTTGGTACGGCTCAGATGGCTGGAACCGAAATGATGCGTGTCTCAGATCTATCTATAATGAACGCTGAAGTAGAAGTAGATGAGAATGACATTGTTATAGTTAGCATGGGCGACACTTCCTCAGTAGAAATTGACGCTCTTCCCGATAAGATATATACTGGGAAAGTAATTGAAATCGGTCATTCTGCTATAGTTAGCGCCCTCGGCTCTCAGGATCAGGTTACAAATTTCAAAGTAACTATACGTCTTTTAGACGAAGAACCAAAACTGAGGCCTGGTATGAGCTGTAACGCTGAAATAGCTACCGAAACCAAGTATAATGTATTATCTGTACCCCTGCAGGCAGTTACTATCAGAGATAAAGATTTCGACCGCTCACCCGATGTAAATAAGGACCGTGGTATGATGAGAAAAGAAGAGGATACAGACAATAAAAAATCAAATAAACCGCAGTCTGTTGTTTTTATCAAAGACGGCGATAAAGCAAAAATGGTGAAAGTAGAAACTGGAGTAAGCGACGAAGGGATAATAGAGATTACCAAAGGACTCAAAGAAAAACAGACGATTATTTCAGGCAGCTTCCAGGCAGTAAGTAAATTACTTGATGACGGCTCTTTAGTCAAAGTTGATTCATCATACAAAAAATTTGAATTTAAAAAGTAAAACCAAAGCAATATAATGGATGATAAACCAAAGAATATTATAATTGATATAGAGCATATATCCAAAGTATATGAAATGGGTGCAGAAAAAGTCTATGCACTTAGAGACATTACCTTGAAAATTCACCAAAATGAATATCTTGCCATAATGGGTCCCTCAGGGTCCGGCAAATCTACATTAATGAACATTCTAGGATGTCTCGACACACCATCCAATGGTAAGTATATGTTCAAAGATACCGACGTAAGTGAGCTATTCGACCATGAACTCGCAGAGATAAGAAACAAGGAAATCGGATTTGTCTTCCAGACATTCAATCTTCTGCCAAGGTCAACATCTTTGAAAAACGTTGAGCTGCCTTTAGTATATGCCGGAGTGCCATCCAGCAAAAGGTATGACATAGCAAATAAGACTTTAGAGGACGTAGGACTTGGCGACAGAGTAATGCATAAACCAAATGAACTTTCCGGTGGTCAGCGACAAAGAGTAGCAATAGCCAGAGCATTAGTTAATGATCCTGCAATAATTCTTGCTGATGAGCCTACTGGCAATCTTGATTCAAAAACAGGTCAGGAGATCATGCTTCTTTTCAATGAGTTATGGAAAAAGGGCAATACTATAATATTAGTTACTCACGAGGAAGAAATTGCAAGGCATGCACACAGAATAGTTCGTCTTCGCGACGGTCTGATAGAGGAAGATATTGACAATCCAAATCCAATGATTTTGGAAAATGAAAAAGTAGCAGTAAGCCAATAATATGAAAATATCAGAAATATTTGAAGCCGTTAGAATATCCTACGAAGCAATGTTTGCCAATAAACTAAGGTCTTTCCTTGCCTCGCTTGGTGTGGTTATTGGTATTTCATTCGTTATACTTATGGGATGGGTTCTTTCGGGCCTCGACAAAGCTATGCAGGATACTTTTAATATTATCGGTACTGATATGCTATACGTTGATCGCTGGGACTGGGCTGGCGGTAAAAGCTGGAAAGAGCTTCGCCAGCGAAAAGATATCACTTTAAAGCAAACAGAAGAATTAATCAAAAGAATAAAATCTGCAGAAACAGCCATCCCTATGGTTACAAAATGGGGTGGCTCTCTTAAATATAATAACGAACTGTTCAGCGGCTTCCGAATAGTAGGTACAACATATAAGCATAGTTTAACCCCTGCTGGAGATATTGAGATGGGGCGGCATTTCTCTAATTTTGAAAACCAGAGAGGAGCTAACGTAGTTGTTATTGGCGAAAGAATTTATGCCACAATTTTTAACGGAAAGGATGCTATAGGCGAGACAATTAAAATAAATGGGCATAAATTCACAATTATCGGAGTGATCAGAAAGCAAGGAACTATGTTCTTCGATTTTGTTGATTACCAATGCTTCGTGCCATTGCAGCGGTTTATATCTGTATTCGGAAAGTATAGAAGATCTTATTCAGTTGCTGTGAAAGCAGGTGATGAATCTCGGCTTGATGAAGTGCGATCGGAAACGATAGGCTTGATGCGAGAAATCAGAAACTTACAGCCGCACGAAGAAAACGACTTTTCGATCAACGAAACCAAGGCATTCGAAAGTTCTGTTGCCACGATAAGGCTCTACGTCTGGGGAATTGGTATAGGCATGACTTTCCTATCCTTTATTGTAGGTATCATCGGAATAATGAATATAATGTTTGTGTCCGTTACAGAAAGAACGAAAGAAATCGGAATACGCAAAGCCATTGGCGCAAAGAAAAGCTCTATTATGTCCCAGTTTTTAGTTGAAGCTGCCAGTTTATGCTTTATTGGTGCAATAACTGCTTTTATAGGCACTTCGGTACTTATTTATCTGGCATCAACATTTTTGCCAAAGATAGTGCCCGAACTGGCATTTCTTCCGAACTTCATGCCTTTGGAATTGCTTTTCATTGCTACTATAGTATCTGTTTTTGTTGGAGTTTTAGCAGGGATCATACCTGCTTACAGAGCATCAAACTTAAATCCTGTTGATGCATTAAGATATGAATAATTGAAAGAATTTAATGAATATTTTAGAAAGCATATTATTAGCATTCGACTCTGTAAGAGTAAACAAACTAAGGGCAATACTAACCTTACTGAGCATCGCCATCGGTGTGTTTGCCATAGTAGGTGCCGGCACTCTTGTTAAATCAATCAACAATGCAGTAACTGGCGAAATGGCTGCACTCGGCGAAAATATGTTCTCTATATTCAGGGTTCCAAAGATACAAACAGGCAATACATGGAGGCAGTATAGAAAAAGAAAACCAATAAATTATTCTCAGTATGAAAGCTTTAAAGAAAAAATGACTATTGCAAAAGCAGTAAGCTCTCAGAGTACTTCATCAGGCCAGATAGTACAATACGCTGGACAGGAGACAGACCCTAACGTTACTTTGATAGGTACTGACGAGAATCATTTTATGATAACAAATACTATAGTTACCGAGGGCAGACCTTTGAATGCTCAGGACATAGCCTTCAACAGAAAAGTATGCTTAATTGGCAATGACATCATAGTAAAAGTGTTTCCGAGTGTTTCGCCTATTGGCAAGGAAATTAAAGTAGGAAATCATAAATACACAGTTATCGGCATACTTGAAGAAAAGGGAGCTATATTGGGACAGAGTCAGGATAACAATGTAATTATTCCAATATCCCAGTTCCTGAAATACTTTGCCTATAGATGGGAGGAATCTTTAGACATCAGTGTTATGGCATACAGCCGCGATGCATTACATCCCACAATAGACGAAGCGATAGGAATAATGCGTTCTATTCGCGATGTACAGCCCTGGCAGGAAAACGATTTCGAACTTGAAACAAACGAATCCCTATCCGAGCAATTTTCCAGTTTGACGGGGTATCTAAGCTATTTCGGGCTTTTCTCAGGAGCCATAGCACTTATAGCCGCAGGAGTTGGCATAATGAATATTATGCTGGTATCTGTCAAAGAGCGTACCCGAGAGATTGGAATAAGAAAAGCTGTAGGGGCTAAAAGAATCTGGATAATGCTACAATTCATTATAGAGACAATTACACTTTGCCAGATTGGAGGTTTTATAGGCATTGGCTTAGGTGTACTTGGGGGGTTAATGCTGGCTAATGCTATAAACATCAGTCTGACTTTCCCTATTGACTGGATAGTTATCAGCATAGTAATATGCACTGTATTGGGCGTTGTTTCCGGCTCATATCCAGCATGGAAAGCGGCAACACTCGACCCCATAGATGCTTTGAGGTATGAGTGAACATTTGCCCATAATATCTTTAACTCCTGATCTTACTCTGAAATTAAAGTGGGTTTGTTGATCATAATGGTAACGAATATTCGAAGATCATTCCAAGCCGGAACCCGTTCCAGTCAGATTGTATAACATCTTCTACTTCAATGGCACTATCGTCAAATTCTCTATTGAAAAATACGTTGTGTTCAAAATAATAATCACACCGTAAACCAATTGATAGATTCCAGAAAGAATAAACAAAATCGGAGCCAATGGAAACACCATTAGAATTTGTTGACATATTTATTTGATTTGTAGTTGACTTTTGAGAATTCTGTGCATTTTCTTTGACATCCAGATTGGAGAAAATAAAATCAAAAGTAGAAAATGGTTTCAAATGAAAATCTGAAAATACCTGAAAATCAGATTGATAACAAATACCAATGATGTTAGCGTTAATCAAAAAATCAGTATAATA
>CAYQTZ010000017.1:0-16535 GCA_964420565.1 uncultured Hyphomicrobiales bacterium | reverse complement strand
ACATTTTATGAAAAAATATGCTACATGATTAGCTTACCAAGAGGGGAAGTAAGATAAAAGTTCCCCTCGATCCCCTCTTACCAAGCGGTGAAGTAAGATAACCGCCCCTTGATTTCCTCTTGCAAAGCGGTGAAGTAAGATAACCGCCCCTTGATTTCCTCTTGCAAAGCGGTGAAGTCCTATTTTATCAAGCTCTTAAACTGAAAGCCGACCGCTGAGAATATTAAATCTCACCTCAATATTTATATAACTTATTATCGCATTTAGACCATTTATTTTATTGATTCTTTCTGAATATATCTAAAAGGTCCTGTACTGCCTGGGTAGGTGTTATCTTGTTGGTATTCACATCATTTTCTATTTTTGGCAGAATGTCTGATATATCGGGATGAGTATAGAATATATTCTTGATCTCTTCGGCTATCATAGTATGTACCCATTCTATTTGCTGCTTTTTGCGGCGGTCGTTGAATAGCCCTGATCTTTTCGTTTCCATGGCAAACTCTTCTATCGCATTCCATATTTTCCTGATTCCTTTATTTTCTATTGATGAACAAGAGAAAACTGAGGTCTGCCACCCCTCAGTTGCCGGCAATATGTAATGAATTGCTTGTTCGTAAGATAATCGCGTGCTTTCAGCTCTTGGTTCATTACCGCTATCAGACTTATTGACAACAAGTGCATCGGCAAGCTCAACAGATCCTTTCTTGATACCTTGCAGGTCATCTCCGGCACCAGGCAGTAATAGCAAAAGAAAGAAGTCCACCATAGAACGCACAGCAATTTCGCTTTGCCCCACTCCCACAGTCTCAATAAGTACTACGTCAAAGCCAGCGGCTTCGCAAAGTAAAACTGTCTCCCGCGTTTTTCTGGCTACCCCTCCCAATGCTCCACCCGATGGAGAGGGCCTGATAAATGCGTTTTCCCGACGGGAAAGCTCTTCCATTCTGGTTTTATCTCCTAAAATTGACCCGCGACTTCGTGAACTGCTCGGATCAACAGCAAGCACTGCAACGTTTTTGTTTATATCGCAAAGATGTGTTCCCAAAGCATCTATGAAAGTACTTTTACCAGCGCCTGGAGATCCAGTAATTCCGACACGAATAGAATTTCCTGTGTCAGGAAGTAATTTCTGAAGTATCTTTTGTGCCGTTTTCAGATGTTTTGGTGAATTGCTTTCTATAAGTGTTATAGCTTTTGCGAGTATAGTACGGTTGCCGGATTTTATTGCTGAAACATAATCGTTTATTTCTAATTGTTTTTTCTTAACTAATATTTTCCTGCTTGCTTGAGTATCGCTTACTCCCGGGATAACATTAGTTGCAAACTCATTTCCCGCATTTTCAGGTGCCCATTCAGGTTTGCTTGTTTTCATTTCATCCTTTTTTCATTATTTTCTATATAATAGGCAAAAATAAATAATTCTGCTCTAAAAGCAAGACTTTTTGGTAATATTTTAAAATGATAATAGCCATGCATTATATTGATTTTTTCCATTATTCGCAATTCACAGCAGGAACGAGAAATATTATTTTTAGATAGATCATGGGGACTCTATTGATCTTTACAGCTTCCTGACCCCAAGTTAGTCTATAATTTTGCTTTATTGATCCTTTCGAAGGCTAAGATGCTTACTGAAGGATTGTTGTTAAAGAGATTCATCGGATGAATAAAAAACATTGCAAAGATTTTTCGTTCTTAGAAAAAATGTATTTTTATAATAAAAAAAATTGGGCTGACCGAACGAACGGGCAGCCCAAAAATTATTGACTATTAATTGGTCAAATTATACTAATAGCGGAGCCAATACTAATGAAACGATTGACATCAGCTTGATAAGTATGTTGATTGATGGTCCTGATGTATCTTTGAATGGATCGCCTACAGTGTCGCCAACTACAGCGGCTTTGTGTGGATCAGATCCTTTGTAATACATCTCGCCGTCTATTTCAACTCCTGCTTCGAACATTTTCTTTGCGTTATCCCATCCGCCGCCGGCATTGGATTGGAAGATAGCCATTAGCACACCAGTTACAGTAACGCCAGCGAGCAAGCCGCCAAGAGTTTCTGCACCAAAGATGAAGCCAACAATTATCGGCACTGATACTGCAAGCAAGCCAGGGAATATCATCTGGCGAATTGATGATTTAGTAGATATAGCAACGCATTTTTCGTATTCTGCTTTGCCTTCTGCTTTGTTGTATATATCATGGTCTTCTTTGGGCCATTGATCCAATGGTTTATCGCCATGTTTTCTCATCAGAACCAGAGCATTTTTCAGCTCGGGTATGTTAGCGAACTGCCGACGAACTTCCTGTATCATTGACATGGCTGCACGACCAACAGCACCCATGGCTAAAGCAGAGAAGACGAATGGCATTATACCTCCAAAGAATAATCCTGCCATTACTGATGGCTTGGATATTGCTATTACATCAATTTTTGCTGCGGTCATATAAGCAGCAAATAGTGCTAATGCAGTCAAAGCGGCAGAGCCAATAGCAAACCCCTTGCCAATAGCGGCTGTGGAGTTGCCAACGGCATCTAATTTATCTGTTTTTTCTCTTACTTCATGTGGTAGTTCTGACATTTCTGCGATACCTCCAGCGTTATCTGCTATTGGACCGTAAGCATCAACAGCAAGCTGAATACCAGTTGTGGCAAGCATACCAACAGCGGCAATAGCTATACCATAAAGTCCTGCGTAATAAAACGCACCAATAATTGAAAATGCTACCAGTAATACTGGAATGGCTGTGGACATCATGCCAGTGCCAAGACCGGCTATGATATTTGTTGCCGCACCTGTTAATGATTGCTGGGCTATTCTTCTGACGGGTGGCTTGCCAAGACCTGTGTAATATTCAGTTATAGCACCAATACCAAGACCGGCAATTAGTCCAATGATAGTTGATAAAAATACTCCCATTGAAGTGATTAATTTCGGTTCAGGTCCGTAAAGCGGATGATCGAAAGTCCATTGCTCGGGCAATATCCAAGTAATAATGAAATACGATACGATTATCATTACTATGCCAGCAGTATAAGTTCCAACGTTCAGAGCATTTTGCGGGTTGCCGCCTTCCTTTACTCTTACGAGGAATGTACCCAATATTGAAACTATGATACCAGCAGCTGCGATGAATAATGGAAGTACCACTGGTCCAAGATTTCCAAATGTGGATCCAGATATTTCAGTTATTCCAAAAAATGCAGCACCAAGAACCATAGTACCAATTATTGAACCAACATAAGATTCAAACAGGTCGGCGCCCATACCGGCTACGTCGCCTACGTTATCGCCTACGTTATCGGCTATAGTTGCGGGATTCAGCGGGTGATCTTCTGGAATACCAGCTTCGACCTTGCCAACTAAGTCAGCACCTACGTCAGCAGCCTTAGTATAAATACCGCCGCCAACTCTTGCAAATAAAGCGATTGATGATGCGCCAAAAGAGAATCCTGTTAATACTGTGATAACCTGATTCAGAGTATTTGGAGTATCTGTTCCAAACATTGTTCCGTAAACTAAAAAGAGTCCTCCAAGACCAAGCACACCAAGACCAACAACGCCCATACCCATTACTGAGCCACCGTTAAAAGCAACGATAAGAGCTTTGTTCAACCCTTCGCGAGCGGCATTAGTTGTGCGTACATTTGCTTTTGTAGCTACTTTCATGCCGATAAATCCGGCAAGACCTGAGCAAAAAGCACCAACTACAAAGGACAAAGCGACTAACGAACTGGAGTCGGCAGCCGATGACCCTTGAATTGCTAACAGAATCGCAACGACAACCACAAAGATTGCTATTACCTGATATTCTGCTTTAAGAAATGCCATTGCACCTTTTGAGATATAAAGGGCAATGTTCTGCATTTTTTCATTGCCAGGGTCTTGTTTTGCTACCCACAACGATTTGATGTAAGTAAATAGCAAAGCAAGTAGCCCCATAGCAGGCACTAAATAAAAAAGTTCATTCATAATAAAACTTATAAATTAATTGAACATATATTAATTGAGAAAAACATAATCTATTAAAAAAAAATATGCACTATTTAACGGCTTACAGTGCTATCTTTGCTCCAATTTATATTTATTTATCAATTACTATTATCATAATAGTGAAATTTAAGTTAATGAATAATATAAAAAATTAAAAATTTTAGTTAATTTTTATTTGAACACTTAGCATTTTGTAACTAAATTGTTGTAAATTAATATACATAATTGCAAGGAATGATTGAATGTTATCGTCAAAAGACTTTGTCAGGAAACCAATTGAGTTATTTTCAACTGCTTCTGATGCCAGTTGCTATAAGATACTTCCTGAGAGCATCTTTCGTCCTCAAGGATTAGAAGACGTAATAAGTATCATGCAGTACTGTCGCGAAAATTCTTCTCACCTGACTTTTCGGGCTGCAGGGACATCTCTGTGCGGGCAGTCGCAAACCAACGGGATTCTTGTTGATTTATCACGCGGTTGGAGAAATTTCAGCGTTATCAATAATGGCAAGAAGATATTTACCGAATGTGGCGTGATTGCAGGCAAAATTAACGAAAGATTAGCTAAATATGGCAGGAAGCTTGGCCCCGACCCGGCTTCAATTAATTCATGCACTATTGGTGGGGTCATAGTTAATAATTCGAGTGGTATGCACAGCGGCGTGATGAAAAATTCATACCATACACTTCTTGCTTTGACGTATGTTCTTCCCTCAGGGTTGGTAATTAATTCTGCAGATCCCAAAGCTGATGAATATTTGAAAATGTTAGAGCCAGCTATATATTCGGGCTTAGAGCAGATCAGAGATGATATATTTAAGAATAAAGAGCTGTATGATAAAATAATACATAAATACAAGATCAAGAATACTATGGGTTATTCGCTTAATTCTTTCGTTGATCACTATAAACCCATTGATATTCTTACACATCTTATGGTCGGCTCCGAAGGTACTCTTGGCTTTGTCTGCGATGCCACTTTTGCTACTTTATCCGAATACAAACACAAGCTGACTGGCTTAGCATTTTTCTCTGATGTTCTATCTGCGAGCGATTCCATAAAAGCGCTAAAATCATTGAATCCAGAATCTTTGGAATTAATGGACAATTCTTCATTAAAAAGTGTTTCGCATCTTGCAATTATGAAGGATATTTTTTGTAAACTTAAAGATGATACCTCAGCAATACTTTTCGAGTACTCCTCTGCCAATAGCGAAGAGCTGTTTGATATTCATAAGCAATTACTGGCTCTTTCAAAAAAATTCAATCTCTCATCTGAACTCTTTATAGCATCAGGCGAGCAAGAAAGAGATGCCATTTGGGATGTTCGCAAAGGTTTGTTACCATCGCTTGCAGGGAATAGAAAGCCGGTCACAAATGTAATTATTGAGGATATTGCAGTAAGCGAAGAAAATATAAGCAAAGCAGTAATTGGTTTGCAAAAGCTATTCGATAGACACAATATATTAGATAATGCAATTTATGGTCATGCTTTAGATGGGAACCTTCATTTTATAATGAATTTAAACTTTGATGGCTGTTCAAACATTATGCGATATAGCCGTTTTAGCGACGATCTGGCTAAGCTTATTGTAGATGAGCTTGACGGCTCTCTAAAAGCTGAGCATGGCACAGGCAGAGCAATGGCTCCGTATGTAGAAAAGGAATGGGGAATGGATGCTTACGATATGATGAAACGGTTAAAAAAGTTAATAGACCCGCATAATATTCTAAATCCCGGCGTTATTCTCAATGAAGATAAAGGCATACATCTTAAAAATCTAAAAACTCTGCCCAAGATAGATGAAGAAATTGATAAATGTATGGAATGCGGATTTTGCGAACCGCATTGTCCAAGCAAAGATCTGACTCTTACACCACGGAAAAGAATTGCAATCGAAAGAGATAAAGTGCGATTCAAAAATCATATTTCTGAAATAGAAAAAATTAACGAAGATTTTGAATACTATACTCTCGATACCTGTGCCACTGATGGGTTATGCGGATCGTATTGTCCTGTAGGGATTGATACAGGTGCATATATCAAACGTCGAAGGAATGGATCATTAAGTGATAGAGATAAGAAGATAGCTAATTTTATATCTAATGATATTGCTTTAACAGCCGCTATGATAATCACTGGTTTGAATGTAGCAAAAGGATTAGAGCATATTATTGGCAACAGAAATCTAAAAGTATTTACCTCTTTCATAGCCAATAAACTTAATTGGAGACTACCAGTCTGGAACGGCTTTTTGCCATCTCCGGCATCCGTACCACATTCTTCCTCTATAAATGTTGAGTTTATTTATTTCCCCTGTTGTATGTCCAGAATATTTGGGAAACCAAACAATATTAGTAATTATCCACAAAAAAGCATAATGGAGACTATGCTTAGCATATCACGAAAAGCAGGTGTGAAGATAGCAATCCCCGATAAGATAAAAAATCATTGCTGCGGTATGGCATTTTTATCCAAGGGATACAAAGATGAATTCCAAAAAGTATTTGGCAAGACAATCGAAATGCTCTTCGAAAGCACTAATAGTGGAACGTTACCTGTGGTAGTTGACTCATCTTCCTGCTGCTTTACATTCAAAAAGCCAGGAGAAATTTTTGACAAATCAATAGAGAATAAATGGAAACAGATAAAATTCCTCGACACCATGGAATTTGCCAAATATTATATTATTGATAAAATTCCTCCTAAGAAAAAAACACAAACAGTAGTATTGCATAATACATGCTCAGCTACAAAAATGGGACTGAACTCAATATTGCAAACAGTAGCCGAAAAGTATTCCGACGAAGTGATAATACCTGAATCTAACAGTTGTTGCGGTTTCGCCGGCGATCGTGGGTTGCTGTATCCCGAGCTGAGCCATTCTGCTACAAAAGATGAAGCAAAGGAAGTCAGTAAAACCAAAAATGCAAAGCACTATTCATCGAATATTCCTTGTGAGATAGGTATGAGCAAAGCAACAGGCAGGCAGTATCTATCAATAGTATATTTGATTGACCAAGCAACGTAACATCCAGTCGTTAGAAAGAAAGATCTTCCCGATATGATCACAACTTTGGTATGCATCCCCCTCCAAAAAAACAACAATAGCGGTCAGCTGACGTCTTTCTGCGTTCTTAATTATTATATATTAATGAATTATTAGCAAAAATTATTTGGCTGTGATAAAGTTTTTTTTTATATTATTTAATATGTAAAAAAATTGTGTTAATTTGCATAAAGATATATTCATTATTGAAAATTGAGATAAAATGGCAGGAATAGACCCCGAATTGTTCCCACTTAGTACTACACGTCAGGTAAATGGCAGCAGACGCCTTGCCAGAGAGAAAGCTTTGCAGGTATTGATTGCTTATGAAATTTCCGGTCAGCTGTGGAGTGAATTGTTCAGCCATATCTTTTATCGCGAGTTTAACTTTGGCGATGATGATACTATTATTACTCCCAAAAAATTGCTTACTCAAGATGAGATCACTGACATAGAATCCGATACGCCTATCCGGTGGAAAGATGGCGACTTGGATTTTGGTAAGAGCTTGGTTGAATATGCAATTAAAAATAGAGAGGATATAGATTCACTAATCAAACAATATACAGATAATTGGGATTTTGACCGTATAGCCCTAATTGACAGATTGATCATGCGGCTGGCTACCGTAGAGCTTCAATATTACGACGAGATACCTACAAAAGTTACTATCAACGAAGCATTGGATATAGCCAAAAAGTATTCGACGGACAAAAGCAGTAACTTTATTAACGGAGTGCTTGATTCTATTCTTATGCATCTGAAAGATCATGGAAAAATAAGAAAAACAGGCAGGGGATTGAAAAATAAATAGATAATCTCTGCCTGTCATCATAAAAATCAAAAATAAATTTGTTTTTTTCAAAAAAATGTGCGACTTTTTCGCTGTTAATGTTTTATAATAACATAGGCGAAAAGCATTTTTGCTTTTTCTATGTATTAAGTTGAGTTTTTCTATATGAGGGTGCTATGAAAAAAGGACTATTGCTACTCTTTATCGGGCTTGTTTGCTATTCTATGTATGCCGAAAAAAGCTATATGGGCAAAGAGAGTTTTAACTGGTATTTCGGGGGCAATGCCGGTATTTCATTTAACACACCTGATCTATCGCCGGTTGTGCTGACCGATAGCCAAATATTCACTTTAGAGGGCTGCGCCACTACTTCTGATTCTATGGGCAATTTGCTTTTCTATACTGATGGTTTTTATGTCTATAACAAAAATCACGAAATAATGCACAATAGCGATCATCTGAATGGAAATTTTTCTTCTACACAATCTGCTATTATTGTTCAATGGCCCGGCAAGGAGCATCTCTATTATATTTTTACTGTTGATTATCAGATAGGTGTAAATGGTTTCTGCTATTCTATAGTAGATATGACAAAGGATGATTCTTCAGGTAGTGTTATAGATAAAAATAATCTTTTACTGCCTGAAGTAACCGAAAAGCTGACCGCTACTCAGCACGCTAACGGTGTAGATATCTGGGTTATCGTGCACGGTTGGGACGACAATAGATTCTATGCTTATAAGATAACTGAAAGCGGACTTCAGTTAACACCCGTTATTAGCGAAGTAGGCATGGTGCACACAGGTGGACGCATTTCCCAGCAAAAAAATGAAAATAAAGTAGGTTATATGCGGGTTTCACCGTCGGGAGCCAAATTGGCTTGCGCCATACGCTCAATGCAAACTATTCAGATATTCGATTTTGATAATGAAACCGGGAAGTTATCTGATCCATTAGAGCTAACAGACCAGAAATTCGAACATCCTTACGGTTTGGAATTCTCTATTGACAGCAGATTTTTATATGTATCCAAATTAACTCCTAAAGACAGATTATATCAAATAGACCTGGATTTTGATTCCGAACAGGGATTAATTGATAATGCCATAATGGTGGATAACGATCATGGTGATTATCTTGGTGGTATTCAGACGGGACCAGACGGAAAAGTATATGTAGCTCAGTCAAATTCTAATTATATCGGAGCTATCAATAATCCAACTATGAAAGGTACAGATTGCGATTTTATTTCTAATGCACTATATCTGAATGAAGGGATTTGTAATCAGGGGCTTCCTAACTTTACTCAGCTTAGCTTTGTCTCAAGTATATCCATTATTGGAGATAATTCATATTGCGAGGGCGATACTCTCCACTTAAAAGCAGAGATAGCAACTCCCCATGATGTTGAATCTTATATTTGGAAATTTAATGGTGAGCTTATTTCAACTAAGGATGAATTGATCATCCCATCAGTGAGTATAGAAAACGCAGGTTCATATTCTTTAGAAGTAAGAGGACCTAACCTTAAGCTTTTTAAAGTTCTTAGAATTGAAATCAACGAAAAATCCAATGCTGAAATATTAGGCGAGACTGTGGTATTGCAGGGTGAGACTATTAAATTATCTGTCGATCCTTACTTTGATGAATACTTGTACCATTGGTCCACGGGCGAAACAGGTGCCGATATTGAAATAAGCGAGCCGGGGCAATACAGTGTGATCATAGAAACTGACAAGGGGTGCATAGACACAGCTTATCATTCTGTGGATTTGTTGCAATATATGGACGTAGAGATAGCTGGTCCTGAATATTTATGCGAGGGAAGTACTGTTCAGCTTTATGCTATGCCCGAAGGGGAGGAGTTTTCTTATCTCTGGTCAACAGGCGAAACTACTCAACACATACTTGTTTCCGAACCCAGTATCTATTCAGTAGCTGTAACAAGTAAACTTGGCTTTTTTGGCGAAGCCACTAAAGATCTGCCAGAAGCAGAATCTCCTAAGGCAGAGATCATATCTGATAAAAAAATCGAATTTTGCGAGGGCGAAAGTGCCGTACTTAGAGGGTACTATCAGGAAGGTTATGATCTTATGTGGTCAACAGGTGATCATGGCAATGAAACCACTGTAACTGAATCCGGGAAATACATACTGACAGTGCAAAATGAATTCGGCTGTATAAATGCTGACACGGTGGAAGTTACCATGCATCCAAATCCTATTGTTAATATTATATCCGATAATGACACAGTGCTTTGCAGTAACCAATCCATTACACTAACTGTAGAGGAGTTCTATCCTGAGTATTCATGGTCATCCGGTCACACAACAAAAGAAATAGAAGATACTGAGCCTGGTGTATATTCTGTTACAGTTCATAATGAATATGGATGCAGCGAATCTGACTCAATCAAAATAATTTCTCCTGATTATAATATTGCTTTTACAGAATTTGATCAGAGTGGAGCGATAGATTTTGGGAGAATTGAAAGATTGCAGCATGCCGAAAAAAATATTAGGATGACAAATCTAAGCGGACATTCTATATATGTGAATTCTGTAAAAGCAATGCAGAACGAAGAGAACGTGTTTTCAGTGGCATCAGTTAATTTTCCCGCTAAGCTTGAAATAGGCGAGACTATGGAAATAACCATTGGCTTTAATCCAAATAATATTGGGCAATACAATGCCGAATTGCTGATTGACGTTACCGAACCATGCGATTATCAAGTCAGTAAACCGATATCAGGATTGAGTGCAATTAAGACAATTGTTTGGCTTCCGGACACCACCGGGATAATTGGCGATTCTGATTATAAAATACCGCTGAAAGCAAAGCTCGAAACATCCGACGAATTCAGTATATTGATGTCATACAGAGCCGAAATCAACTATTTAGCTGACATGTATATGCCTGTAAATATTAATATAGGTACTTTTTACGATTCTTATCTCGATGAAGATCGGCGGGTATTGGTAATCGAAGGCGAAGATATCATAGTGAGTAATAGGGAGACAACTTTAGCTGAGATAGAGGGGATAATACTGCTCGGCGACCAAAATGAAACTCCTTTGATAATATCGGATTTTGCATATCACTCTGAATTTATTGATTTTACTACGATAAACGGAAGATTGCGTATCGGCGGTATGTGCTTTCAGGATGGTAGCCGCGTTACACTTGTGAAGATGTTAGAAGCTGTGATCTCGCCAAATCCTGGCACAGGTTCTGTTAGAATAGCACTTAATAATTGTGTAGAAGGCAATTACGAAATAAAGATATTCAATCTGCAGGGTGAAATTATAAAAAAAATACAGTGGACAAATGGAACAGATGATACAAAGCTGCTTGAGTTAGACCTTACTGGAACGCCAACAGGGGTTTACCGTGTTTCTATCACAGGTCCATTCCAGCAGATCACATATCCGATTACTATAGTGCATTAATATAGTGATGCCATTACAAAACCAAAGAAAATCCCCCTTTGTCCCGCTTTTCCCGATAAGTCGGGATCTTCGATAAAAATGGGGGGATTGATTTTTATTGGAACAATCCATTCAGCGGTTAGGAAGAAAAAGCTGAAAGCTACATTAATCATACTATTACCAAAATCATAAAAAATTTGATTAACCCCTGCTTTCTGCTTATTTTTAATGCTGAGTTTTTTGTAGAAGATTATTTTTAATTATTAATATACAAAAGAAATTTATGCAGTTTGCACAACTATCGGCTAATAAGATCAAGCTAACTGCTTCACTTAGTCTGAAAAAGCATAGAGATAAAACCGGAAAGTTCTTGGTAGAAGGCGATAAATGCTGTGATGAACTGTTCCGCAGCAATCTGAAAATATCATATATCGTTATATCTGATGAACACAAAGCCAAATCCACTTACTATGAATATGCACATTCTAGAAAAATCCCTGTATATGCAGCAGATGAAACAACAGTAAAAAAAATATCCGATGCCAAAACTCCTCAGGGAGTGCTTTGCGTTGCCGATATTCCTGAGCCAGATATTGACACAAATAAAAGTTTTATATACTTAGAATCTATCGCCGACCCGGGTAATTTAGGTACAATTATCAGAACAGCCGATTGGTTCGGTATAGAAAATATAGTATTAAGTAAAGATAGTGTTGATTGCTATAATCCAAAAGTCGTACGCTCCGCTATGGGGTCGCTGTTCAGAGTCAATATCAAATATGTTCCCGACCCACTTGAATATATTCGCATTAAATTTGCTGACTTTCCGGCTTATGCCGCTGATGTAAATGCTAAAGCATATATGCACGATATAGAACCGCCCCGCAAATTTGGGTTATTATTCGGCAGCGAAGCCAGAGGGTTTTCTGATGAAACAATGAGCAATCTTAGCTCTACATATAGAATCCACGGTGCTAACAATGCTGAATCTTTGAATCTTGCCGTTACAGTTGGCATAAGCTTATACCATTTTACAATTTATAAGAAGCAACCTTAGTTTTGTTTAAGTTATAACCCAAATCAAAAATTTTTATTATTAATAATTTATCTTTATCTTAGATTTTTAATAGTGTTTCAAATTACAATCTGAAAGTATTCGCTATGACCGAAAATATTAAAAGAATCGGAATTTTTACAAGCGGAGGCGATGCTCCCGGTATGAATGCAAATGTCCGGGCTGCTGTCCGTACCGCATTGACCGAGAAGATAGAAGCTTACGGTATAGTCGGTGGATACAGTGGAATGATCGAAGGGAACATAATTAAGATGGGTCGCAAGGAAACTGCTAATATAATCGGCAGGGGAGGCACTATAATAAAGACCAGCCGTTCCAAAGAGTTCCACCACGAAGGCGCAAGAGCTGCCGCTATGCAAAACGTCAAAGATGCCGGAATTGATGCTTTGATAGCTTGCGGAGGCGAAGGTACTTTCCGCGGTGCTCATGCTTTATGGGAAGAGCACAAAATTCCTATTGTCGGCACTCCTGGCACTATTGATAACGATCTGTACGGCACAGATTATACTATCGGTTATGATACTGCTATCAATACTGCCGCTGAAGCAATAGACCGAATACGCGATACCGCCGGCTCTCATGGCAGAGTTTTTATTATAGAAGTTATGGGCAGACATGCTGGTTTTATTGCCATGGACGTTGGCGTATCCTGCGGGGCTGAATTCATAGCTGTCCCCGAAACTATTACTAATACTGAGATACTTTATCAAAGAGTATTAAAGCAAGGCAAACAAAAACGCACTATTATTATTGTAGGCGAAGGCGATGAGCTTGGAAATGCTAATGAATTGGCAAGTATTTTACAAAAAAAATACGAAATTTCTGCAAAAGTTACAATACTTGGTCATATACAAAGGGGCGGAAGCCCTTCCGAACGAGACCGTGTGTTAGCCAGTCGGCTTGGACTGGAAGCCGTTAATGCTTAGCTTAATGGCAAAACGGATTGCATGGTGGGAGAGCAAAACCATGAAATATGCTATACCCCATTCAGCGAAACATGGGAGAAAAAAAGCAAATTATGGGATCATTTAATTAAATTGTCGGATATATTGACGTAAGATTTTTTATGGATATTACATTTATTAGCATTTTAAAAATGTATTACTCGCAAGGTGCTGTTTATCTTGGGAAAGTTTCAGACCCTATTTCACAAACAAAAGAAATCAATCTTCCCCAAGCAAAACTTTTAATTGACATACTCACTATACTCAAAGAAAAGACTGTCGGGAATTTGAATGATAATGAAGACAGATTGCTTAATGAAATTCTCGAATTCTTAAGTACGAATTATCAAAAAGAAACTGATAAGAATTCTTAATAATATTGAAAATGCTTATGAAAAAAGTAGCCCTATATGTAAATTTTGATAAGCCAGATGCTATAAAATGTTCGCAGTATGCTGCCGAAAGATTATCAAAAATTGGTGCCGAATGTTGCGCAGATATTTCTTTGATTGATCAGTTCGACAATCTTGTTAGAAAAAATATTGAACCATATACCCCAGAAGAATTCGAAAAGTTTGCTGATGTTGTGATTTCTTTCGGCGGAGACGGCACTATGCTTACAGCAGCCAGAGTATTGCTTAATAGTACAATACCGATCATGGGAGTGAACGTAGGCAAGCTGGGGTTTCTCGCAGAATATTCTGTGGATATGCTCGACGAATCCCTACAAAATCTCATGGATGGTAAATACCGCGTTATAGACAGATCTGTATTCGAGACGGTGCTCGATGGAGAAACAATTTTTAGTCTAAATGATTTTGTTATCGAAAAAAGATATTCCTCGAGGATCATCACTATTAGCGTATTTGCTAATGACCACCATATAGGGGATTATCGCGCTGATGGAGTGATACTTACTACTCCTACTGGCTCAACCGCATATAATCTATCCTGCGGCGGGCCTGTTATAGCTCCAACTACACAAGTAATGTGCATCACACCCATTTCTCCACATATGATGACATTGCGACCACTTGTAATACCTGATTCAAATGAGGTAAAAATGATAATCAACTCACCCACGGGCGAGGCATCACTTGTAGCAGATGGGCAGATAGAGAGGGTTGTCAGGACTGGCACTACAATTTCAATCAACAAGTCCGATTCAATAGTAAAACTCATTAAGCCATTAGACAGTTCATATTACGATTTACTCCGCAAAAAACTCTTATGGGCAGCTAATGCTGTTGAGTAGTATTGGATTGTAGTCTGTCTGATTTTCATCAGTCCACTTTTTGCATTATAATAAAAGTAAGCCAGAAAAATTATATATCAAGTTACAAACCCTTCCAAAAGCTTATTCGCCTTCGGAAGGATAAAAATAATCTGACCGCTGAAAAGCTAACTATGCCATTCTTCTCCAAACGAACCACCCTCCAACGCCTGCAAGCAAACCGATGAAGATGATCACTGCCCACTCGCTTAGTGTGGGAAGAGTTGTTCCGAAGAGGACTGGTCCGTTATCAGTCATAATCCAGATACCTTCATTGTTCTCAAACAGACATGCAAAGTTAGAAAGCTGAGACATCTGGCTGCTCGAATGCCCACAAATTTCAGAATCTGTATGGGGATTATCACCTTCGCCAACCCCATCTAACCCTGTATTGTTGGTAGTGTTCCAGTAACAACAAGAGAAACTGCTGCTACCATTGTAACCGAGGAAACCACCATTTACATCGCCTCCGCTTGCTGAGCCGGTAGAATAGCAATAATCAATTGAATTTTCTGCGGAATAGCCACAAAAACCACCAACATAAGTATCTTCATCATAATCATCTGGCTCTTCTGTGCCAGTAGCATTGCCTGTGGAGTAGCAGTTGGTAATCGTACCGGCATAATTTCCCCCACAGAAACCTCCAACTTGGCTATATCCTGAAACTGAACCAGTAGAGAAGCATTCGATGATCGATAAGAAACTTTGATCATTATCATTTTCTTCTGATATTATATCGTTTTCATCGTTATAATAATAACCATTAAAATCTACAAATCCTCCAACACATGCAGAGCCATACACACTACCTCTGGCTGAGCAATTAACGATGGTGGCAATATTACTACTAGAAATGAATGATATTTTACTTTTAGAAGTCGTCATCATGTCAGATATTTTTCTAAGGTTGATCTTAGAGAATTTGGTTCTTTTGATCTTATTACTTCTATGTTTTCTATGTTTTGTTGTTTTGTTATTTAAGCTGCCAGCACTTTGATAATCGCCAAAAATAAAGAAGTCTTCATCTTCACCATTAATAGCTGCAAATCCTGCTCCTGAGTATTCGCTGCAAAAAACATTAGCAAAGGTATGTGACTCTTTTATGAATCCTAAATTCAACGAAACAAACCCTGCTACATAAACTGCAGCACTTACCGAGCTACCAATTTTTACCTTTGAAGCAAGTATATTTGAAAATAGATTTAATGAACAAAATCCAGCAACAGCAAATCCACCCTCTACACTACCTTGATATGATGAGTTATGAATTCTTCCATAAATATTAGCAGAGCAAAAACCAGCTATTAATTCTGAGTACTCATCTCCAGAAACATCGCCTGTAGCAGAACAATTTCTTATTAACGAGAAATATTCGAGAAAATCATTAATGTCATCCATCGAGTATTCATCAGAAATTATATCTTCGCTTTGATCCAAAGAAATAATTAAAAGCCCCAATCCATTCGAGACAACAAAGCCCGAGAGAATATCTTCGCCCTGAACATTACCAGAAGCTGTGCTGTTATATATATGTCCAATATTAAAACATACGAAACCACCAGCAGTAAAAGTACAGCTTACATTAACGTTAGCAGAACAATTGGCAATAGTAGGGAGGTTAATGTCAAAATCCTCTTCATCAATAAGTTCAAAAATATCTAAAAAATTAAATCCGACAAATCCACCAGCACCTTCAATAGCAGTTACTTCTCCAGATACGGAGCAGTTATGTATATTTCCTGCATTAATACCTGCTAATCCACCTACAGCGTAATCACCTGATATATCAACATCTTCTAAGGTAAGATCGAATACTCTGCCATTTCCATCAATGAAGCCAAAGAAGCCGATATTTTCATCATCACCACCGTTTCCATCAATTGTTACATTACTAATAATATATCCATTTCCGTCTAAAGTGCCAGTAAAGGGATCATCATCATTTCCTATTGGCGAACAATCCTCTCCC
>CAYQTZ010000016.1:0-16645 GCA_964420565.1 uncultured Hyphomicrobiales bacterium | reverse complement strand
GAACATATCTATTTTTTTTCATTTGTTTTTTCAATTGTTGCATTTTTGGAATGTAATTTGCTTAATATTTATTATTGAAATATATTAATGGAGAATATTATGAAGCAACTGGCTATTATTATCATATTGTTGATTTCGGGTTTCGAACTCTGCACAAGCGCTGAGGTTATGATCGATATACCCCCTAAACCAACAAACACAGAGGTCAACTCGCTGATGAGAAACAAAGAACTCTTTGCTGCTAAAGTAATGGAATATTATTCTGTTGCCATCATGCTAAAAGCACAACTTGAGTTCCAGGGCATAGAAAGCGATATTAGCGTGCCATCGCCTACTGTAAACGATCTTTCTTTCAGAGATAAAAAAGTACTTATTAACTACTACAGGATCATACTCAGACTAAGAGATCAGATACTTCAGCAAGCAGATGATCCGGATAAAGAAATGATCAAGTCATCACGAGTGAGAATGCTAAAAACTCAAAGAAATATTGATAGTTTGCAAGCAGCCATTTTTGAAATGAAACTTCAGAATCAGCACATTGATTTTTACAAAGATAATATGGAACGGCTTATTACAAAGCTGGACAAGCTAATAGTAGAAATGGACTCTATGCACATAGCTCATATAGATGATCTTTTAGAGCTGAGAGATGCGATCATCACTTATTATGAATTTGACTGGCGGTACAACGATCCATTTGCTGAAATCGGCATATCCGGCAATATGTTCCTTGCCAACGGATACGATTTGGTGGATAACAAACCTTCGCTTGGAGTTCAGGTTGGAGTAAACTTATACAAACTATTCGGTTGGTGGAGCGGACTATATATATGGTATGAACACATTAACCCCTTGATAAAAACGACTTATCAGGAAAAAAGGAATGAACATATTTATTTTTCCAGGGATTATGAATGGAAAAGCAATCTATCGGCATTAGGATTTAGCCAGAAGTTCTATTTCAATAAAGATGCCGCCAAATACAGAGATGGATTGAGACTTGCTGCAGGATATTTCTGGAGTTCAGGTACCATATATAATTATCCGGGAGATTTTTCGTATCACGGCGGAAGATTAGACTTAGAGTATTTTGCCGGTAATTTTGGGCTGGCAGTGCCTATAGAAGCATTTATGGTCATCTCCGTTTATCACTCCTTTAGCAAAGAGCTGATTTTTCATCACGGCACCCCCGACATTTATGGACAGTACCTTGGTGATATAAATATTGGAAAAACGCATCTATCAGGCAAACTTGGACTAAGATTGAATATACATAAATTACCATTTTAATCTGATAATAATTTAGGGTGATAGCTATGAAATATATTTTTAGAATTTTTATTGTATTGATCATTATATCTTTCGTTTCTCAGCAATTATTCTCGCAGGGCAGCGATCTGGAACTTGGGAAAAGATATATCAAGCTGGGTAATACATATCTGATGGCAAAAGACTACCATAATGCAAATGATTATCTGAACAAAGGTGTTGACATGGTATCCAAGTATAATTCATTCGAAGGTAAATATTGGAAAGCTGTTGGGCTTGAGTATTTCGGATATCTCTTCCTTGATATGGGTATGCCTGATTATGCAAAAGAAAAACTTATAGACGCACGCAATATATACTCTCAGATCATTTCTCAAAATGACGGAAGCCCTTATGCTATATCAAAACAAATAAACAGAATAGACAGGATGATCACTGATAAATTTGAAATTAATAAAGAAATAGATATCCAAATAGAGAAAATGCCACTTACAGGCGAGACAGGAAGTATAAAAAACTGGAGCAATATGATGCTCGAGAAACTCCCCGATGAAGTTTATCAACTCGACTGCGTGAAAAATATCATACTCTCGGATAATTACTTTGCTGATTTCCCGATGGGCTTGGGTAAATTCTCTGATTGCTTAGAATACCTTGACCTATCAAATAACTTCATTGAAGAGATGCCATATAATATTAATGAATTCAAAAAATTGAAGTTCTTAGATCTATCGAATAATAATCTAATGGAGATAAATAATCGCATTTGCGAGCTTAAAGATCTGCAATTACTCAATCTTCAGGGCAATAGAATCCCCTTCGAAGAGATCACTAATCTGATCCGCTGTTTGCCAAATGCCAACATAAAATTCGATAAATACGAAAAAGTAGATGACGAAGATGAGTTATTTGATGATTTCGATTAAGTATGGTTCCATTACTTTCTACCGAAGAATCTACAATAACAAACGTACATTTAGAATATAACCGATATATAAAGCAAACACCCCCTAACCCCCGCTTGCCCCGACAGGTCGGGATCTACGACAAGAGAAGGATTTTTATCTTACTTCCCCGCTTCGTAAGAGGGGATCGAGGGGTGTTTATGAAAAAATATATCCGCTTTTCACTCGCTCTCCAGTCACCAAAAGATATGTGTTGTTAATTCAATATTTCGTAATTATACGAATCTTTAGTTTGAGAAAATTTTCACCATCTTTTGCCGCTAATAGATCATTCACCATAGGCTTTTTTATAATTCATTCAATATTAGAGTTTTACATACGTTGCTATAAAAATATTTATATTAATGTGTGTTAAATTTATGAAATATTGATTTTTCGAATATGTTGGAAATAATAGAAATAATTCAAAACACTCTGCCGCCTATTATTATTCAAGTATTCATTGCAATATTAGTTGGTATAGTTCTCAAAATGATTGTTTTTTTGATCATCAAATATTCTTTTAGAAAAAGAGAAAACCTGAATTATGACAAGTTTAAGGAAAACCTATCTAAACCTGCATGGTTTTTTATACCAATTCTTGTTGTATTCCTTTCGCTGACATTTTCTAATGTAGAAGAGGAATATAGCCAACTATTGATCAAAGTATTTCAGGTTTTGACTATTATTTCAGCTATGATATTACTGATTAACTTAGCAAAGATATTACAGGAGTTTCTGCTATCCTTATACGATATGACTAAACCAGATAATGCAAACGAAAGAAGAATTGTAACTCAGATCAATATAATTAAAAGAATATTAGTAGTTGGAATAATAATAATAGGACTATCTTTTCTTTTGCTTAGCTTTGATCAGGGACAGCAATTCGGACAGTGGATGATTGCCTCTGCCGGGGTGTTAAGTATCATTCTTGGTTTAGCAGCTCAGAAAACAATCTCTAACGTCTTTGCAGGCATTCAGATAGCTTTTACACAACCCATAAAAATAGATGATGCTGTTCTTGTAGAAAATGAATGGGGGTGGGTAGAAGAGATCAATCTAACATATGTAGTTGTCAAAATTTGGGATTTACGCCGCTTAGTGCTGCCAATCAATTACTTTATCGAAAAGCCGTTTCAGAATTGGACCCGTAACGAAGCAGGTTTACTCGGCTCCGTTTACCTATACCTTGATTATAGAATACCAGTAGAGAAAGTAAGAACTGAACTTAAAAATATTCTTGATAATGAACCGCTATGGGATAAAAAGGGATGGGGACTTCAGGTTATTGATGCAACTAAAGATACAATTACTATGCGAGCTTTGATGACTGGCAAAAACTCTCCCGAGACTTGGGATTTAAGATGTTCAGTTCGCGAAAAACTAATTGATTTTATATCAATTAATTATCCAGATTTCCTTCCTCAGAGCAGGATTATTATTACCGATTCAAAGAAATTATAGGTTTATCCAAAGCTCCCGGAAATCAAATCAAAATTTTTTATATCATAATATTTGTTGTATTTTCACTATTTATGAAAATGTAAAACTTAGATTTCGATAAAATGAAAGTTATTGCCAAAGAAGCAGGTCCATTAATGACAAATACTTATATAGCCATAGATGAGCATACTAACATGGCTATGGTCATAGACGCACCAATGGATGCTGTAAATATGATCAAATCATATATAGATGAACAGAACCTGAATATAGTCGGTGTTTTACTTACACATTCGCACTGGGATCACGCAGCTGAGACCGCAGATATGTCAGAGATATTTGATGCTAAGGTCTATTTGCACAAAGAAGATGAATTTAGATTATTGAAACCCAATGAAAACAGCATTTTCCCATTGCCTTTTGATATCAAACCATCAAAAGCTGATGTCTATGTAAAGGATGGCGACAGCATACCTTTTGGAAATACTATGCTTAAAGTAATCCACACTCCTGGTCATACTGATGGTAGCGTATGCTATTATGATGATAAGTCCGCTATATGCTTTTGCGGTGATACTGTTTTTCGCGAAAGCATAGGAAGAATAGACTTGCCGGGAGGATCTTACGAAAAAATTTCCCGCTCTATTAAAGAAAAAATGCTCATACTGGATGATAACACACGGCTTCTGCCCGGGCACGGTCCAGAATCTACTATAGGTTATGAACGAAAGAATAATCCATATTTTAAAGAAATGGGGATAGTTTAAGATTGAAGTATATTTTATCAATATTGTTAATGATTCTGTTAAGTGCATGCTATTCGTTCAAAGGCGGGTCTGTTCCCGATCATCTTAAGACACTTAGAATAGCAACAGTTACCGATAATAGCGGTTATGGCAATCCTCAGTATATGCAGAATATGACAAACTATCTCTTCAAAGAATTTCGGGATGATGGCTCTTTCAAAATTGTTGATAGGGGTGGTGATGCAAGAATAACAGTTACAATATCATCAATCAGAGAAGAAAAGTTTCAGGTTAGTCAGCAGGAATTGGAAACCGAAAGAAAAATTACAGTCGTTTGCAAAGCTGAATATTTTGATACCGTCAATAATAAAATGATATGGACGACTGATTTTAAGAACACAGAAGTATATGATATAAATGCCTCCCAGCAAGGTATAGACAAAGCCGTGAACGATGCTCTCGAGAAAACTGTAGAGGATATTGTGTTTCAGGTTGTGTCAGGATGGTAGTGGAAAAATAAATTATTTATTAATATTTAATAAATTATTATTAATTTTGAAAGATAAATTCTATAGAGTCGAATATTTTTTTTAATTTTGCACTATTATAGATTATTATGTTTAATAAAGTTTAAGGATGATTAATTATGAGAATTTCGAGAATCTTGACTTTGCTTTTAGCAATGACATTAAGTATTAGTTTAATAGCTTGTTCTGATGATAGTAATGACGAAGCAGCAACAGACGAGCAAGAGGGTCAGGAACAAGTTCAGGACACTCCTCAGCAGCAAGGTCAGCAGCAGCAAATGCAGCAACAGCAGCAGCAAATGCAGCAACAGCAGCAGAACACCCAGACCCCACCACAGGACGTTAAAATTGCTAGCAAAGATGACGTTAAAAACTTCTTGAAAAAATCCATCAAATGGATTGAATCTGACGCTTTTATGCAGCAGTTAAGAAGAACTATCCCCAAATCTCAGGATGAGCAAGAAAGAAACAGAACTCTTGCTGAGAACAAAAAAATTGAAGAAATGTTTGTCAAGATTGCCGACGAAAGCGGAATCCCAAACCAACAGTCATTCTCTGCTACAATGGAAAAATATAAAGATGACGAAGAAATTGCAAAACTGCAGCAGCAGATCAATGGACTTATGCAATCTAAAATGCAGATAATTCAGCAAGAAATGATGCAAAATATGCAACAACAACAACAACAGCAGGATCCTCAGAAAAATAAATAGTGAAGTTTTTATCTATTTGCTAAAGTGCCAGATAATATAATCTGGTGCTTTAGTAAATCTTTGATAAATGAATGGATAACACTTTGTTTACTTATTTTTATTCAAAGTAAATAATTTTTTCAAATACATTTGGATGTGTAACTGCTAATGGAAGATGCTATACTAATAGTGTATTTTATATCTTTGACTATATTATTTGGGTTCGGTATTCACGGACTCGTAATGCTGTACTACTATGTAAAAACCCAAAAAATAGTCAATCCCGAAGAGAAAATTCCTGATAAGCTACCCTTTGTTACTATTCAGTTGCCTTTATTCAACGAATATTATGTAGTCGAAAGATTAATTGAAGCTGTATGTAATATTGATTATCCAAAGGAACTTCTGGAAGTGCAAGTACTCGATGATTCAACAGATGAAACTGTTGAGCTTGCCAAACAAATTGTAGCGAAATTTTCTGAATTAGGGTTCGATATAAAATATGTACACAGAGTTAACCGCGAAGGTTATAAAGCCGGAGCGCTTAGAGATGGACTGAAAACAGCTAATGGCGAATACATCGCAATTTTTGATGCTGATTTCGTTCCGAAAAATGACTTTCTGATGAAGACTATTCCGCATTTTAATAATGCAAATGTAGGAATGGTCCAAACTCGCTGGGAACATATTAATGAAGACTATTCCTTTTTAACCCGTTCGCAGGCATTAGCTTTGGATGGGCACTTTGTTATCGAACAGCAAGTTCGTAACAAAGCTGGCTTTTTCATCAATTTTAATGGTACTGCAGGGGTTTGGAGAAAAGAAACAATTATTGACGCAGGTAATTGGCAACCTGACACACTTACTGAAGACTTGGATCTGAGCTATAGAGCTCAGCTTCGCGGCTGGAAATTTGTTTTTCTTAATGATGTTACTTCACCTGCAGAACTTCCAGCTGACATTAACGGACTTAAGACTCAGCAATTCCGATGGACAAAAGGAGCTGTTGAAACTGCAAAGAAAATTTTACCGCAAGTATTCAAGGCAAAGCTGCCCTTTAAGATTAAATTAGAATCATTCGTTCACCTAACGAGTAATATCGTTTTTCCATTTATCATGCTCGTAGCTATTCTCAATATTCCACTTGTTATCATCAAAAATCAAGTGGGGGGATATGACGGATATTATACTTTGATGTCTGTTTTTGTGTTAGCTTCGATATCTACATTTTTGTTCTATATGTACGCTCAGAGAGCTATTCATTTGGATTGGAGGACGCGGCTTTTGCTATTTCCTGTATTCCTTGCCGGAAGTATGGGTTTTGCTGTCAATAATACCAAAGCTGTTTTGGAAGCACTGTTTAATAAGAAAACAGGCTTTACCAGAACCCCGAAGTATAAGATAGTAACATTTCAAGACAAATGGCAAAAGAAGAAATATGTACAAAAAAAGATCAGCGGCACAGTAATAGTAGAAATACTTTTTGCCATTTATTACGTAATAGGTATTGGGATATCAATTTATTACGTAGAGATAGCGGCAATTCCATTTCAATTGCTATTCCTGCTGGGTTTTGGTTTAGTTGGGTATATGTCTTTGAAGCATGCTCTAAGTAAGTAATACTGAAAGAAAAATTTTGGAGAGTAGCTGGTATAATATACTGGCTGCTCTTTTTTTAGTCGAAATCCACATTATAGGTAGCTTCAAAGTACTTTTCGTTTACATTCAAACCAAACAATTGCTTCCTTAGCTCATCATCCTGCACATGCCTTCCGGCAAGCGTTTTTAGCATCCTTCTCTGGAAGCTGATCTGCCTGTCTAACTGAAAAACTTTTTCTTTAAGCCTGCGTAATCTTTTGCGTATCCAATCCTTGTCGCTTAGCTTTTCTTCGAGTATAAAAGGTTCCTTATTTTTTAGACGTTCAACTTTTCTTTTCTCTGCTTCAATATTGATCTCTAAATCACGTATCTCAGCTCTAAGTGCCGCTTCCTCTGACTGCGGATCGGGGAATTGCATATCTTCCACAGAGCAAAGCGTTTTCCAGAAAAGTTTAAGCCGCTGCAAATTGCTGCTTTGGTACGCTTCCTGCACGTTTTCCCAGTATTTCTTGAATATTTCTGTTTCTCCTGAGACATCGGGATGAAGCTTTTTAACTAATTTTCTGTAAAAATGAGGGGCTTCGAAACTGTTCTCCCACTTCTCTTTTTCGATATCAAAAAAAGTTCTCCGCTGGTCGTCATTGTTGACCGAATTACCATTTCTCTTAGCTTTAAAATTTGAATTGTAGCCAGAATTCTCAGAAGATCTGAGACCATTATAACGTTCAAATTCTTTTTGAACGACTGTATTGACAAAACGAATTGTTTTATCGTTCAGCTTTTCGCCGCGCCTTAGCTTAAGTGATAAAAGTTCTACCCTTCTTTCAATTTCTGAAGCAAGTCGGGTTCGAATTTGAATATCTTGCTCAATATCGCCGAAAATATTTTCGTAAACGAACATTATTCTTGGCTGCACGACGTTCCTCATATAATGCCATTCATCGAGCAATTCTAAAAGGTCTTCTCTGCATTCGCGTATTCTTTTACGCAGCTGCCTGATAGTAGGATGCTCGGTAATATGTGGATTCTCACTCATACTGTATTATCTCCCTCTTTCCCAATAGCTTCGGAATGTTTCGGAGTAGATTTGGCTAATGCTTCCCATACCTGAAAAGCATAACGAAGATGCGGAATAACAATAGAACCGCCCACAACGAGTGAAATATTTAAAGCTTCGTTGATTTCATCATCGTTGCATTTCTCATCGTAGCAGCGCTGCAAATGATAATGGATACAATCGTTACACCTAAGCACGGCTGAAGCAACCAACCCCATCATTTCTTTGTATTTAACGGGTATGGTGCCTTCCCTGTATGCTGTGTCATCCAAGGCAAAAAACCGCTTGATAGGCAGAAAATCTCTGCTTAGCACTGTTTCATTGCCCTCAGTGCGTTTTTCGTTGAAAATTTGTATTATATCCTTATACATCTTATGCAATAATACCTAATATTAGTATGATTTCCGCTTATTGTTGATAAATTTCCACGAAAGTCCGCTTTTTGTGGAAAAATTGTTGATAAATAAACATTGCTTTTCTTGTTGTCTAATATTAACCAAACTACCCCTATTTTTCTTCAAATTCCTTATTATTTCATGTTCTATACATACTTTGTCAATTCCTATGCCAAAACGTCAATCAAATAATATTTAATTATCAGTTAAGATTTGAAGAGTCGTCGGTTTCATCGGCTTCAGTTGCTAATGTGTAATCATTCTCGATAGATTTTTGTATTTCCTTTATTTTATCAGATGGGGTAGAGGCATCAATAATCATTTCCATATCTGCAGGTAGGCTAATATCGCTTTCTGCGAACTCATCTATTTCGCGGAGTTTGGGCAACTCCTCAAGATCGTTAATACCAAAGTGCTTTAGAAATTGTGGAGCTGTGCCGAACATCAGGGGTTTCCCGAGAGTATCCTTCCTTCCTCGTACTTCTACTAAATGCTTGTCTATCAGGGAGTTAACAACTTCATTAGAGTTCACTCCGCGAATCTGTTCGATTTCTGGCTTGGTTACGGGTTGTTTATAAGCAATAATAGCCAAAGTTTCTAAGGCTGCTTGTGATAATCTTTTCTTTGCTTTAGATTTTGTAAGCTGGTGAACTAAGGAGCCATATTCTTTTCTTGTTGCAAACTGAAATCCGCCGCCAATTTTTACAATTTCATAAGGTCTTACACTTTTTAGCAGCTCTTCGTTTATATTATTGATGATCTGTGAAAAATATGAATAATCAATTGTATTTGATTCTTCTATATCCACTTCAGCTTTGCGGTCTGAATCAAGATCAAGATCGAATGAATTTGCTTTCGAGCTTGTATCTTCGAGTATTAAAGTCTTGAACATATAATCAAGAGTAACGGGTTCATCAGCAGAGAATATCAATGCTTCTACCGAAGATTTTTGTTCAATAGCCGTTAATTCGAGAAATGCTGGTTTTTTGCTCATTTTAGTGTTAATTTTAATTTAAAACAAGTTCTGGTTTTTGGGATAATATTATATCTTCGTAAGCATCGCTCTGGCTAACGAATATCATCTTATCCTTAATTAATTCTAGCACTGCAAGGAACGATACAATAATGTGCTGTCTCGTTTTGCCGCTTATAATTTCGCTGAATCTGGCTCTTTTGTCCCTTTTTAGCAGCGAAAGTATTTCTTTGTATTTCTCCCTTACACTAACAGGAAATAGATTGACCACGTGCTGTACGTTATCTTTCTCGGTTCTTTCGATTATTGTCTTGAAAGCTTTGATCAGGTCGAAAAGAGTAGCATTTTTAAATGAAGCACCATTACCGTTAGTCTCTATTCGTTTGTCGCCTTCGAATATATTCCGATAATAAACGTATCTTTGGTCTTCTGCCATTTCAGATAATTCTCCTGAGGCATCTTTGTATTTTTTATATTCTAAAAGCCGCTGAACTAACTGAGTGCGAGGGTCTTCGATTTCTTCATCTTCGTCGCTTACTGGTCTCGGCAGCAACATCTGGCTTTTAATATACATTAATGTAGAAGCCATCAGTAAAAACTCTCCGGCTAACTCTAGATCAAAATATTGAATAACGCGGATATACTTCAGGAATTCTTCAGTGATCCTTGCTATGGGTATATCGTAGATATTTAACTCGTCGCGTTTTATGAAAAACAGCAATAAGTCAAATGGCCCTTCGAAGTTTGGTAATCTGATCTTGTACATATTCAGTTCTCAGTTTTCGGTTCAATACCCTTCCCAAATTTCGATTTGGGAGTGTTTATTTCTTGCAATATAATATCTATCATGTCATAATGAGACGAATATAAGCAATAGAATAAAAATCATGATAATTTTTTAAACATTATATTTATATTAAATAGCAAAGCTAAGCAAAAGTGGCTTGCAGTTTTCCACAATTTATAAATAGATTTCCACAACTGAGTGTTGATAAAATCTAATGATTGACATAAACCCTTGGTACTCTTGCCGCTATAGCAGTTGTAACTTCATAAGGGATCGTGTTGATAACTTTTGCGATGTCTGTTGCCCAAATAGATTCTTGTCCCTGGGTTCCTATCAAAACTGCAGCATCTCCCGGTTGAATATCATCGTCGCCAACATCAGCCATACATGCATCCATACATATAGAACCGACAATGGGATATTTTTTTCCATTTATCAGGCAATTTGCTTTACCAGTTTGCGTACGTGAAAAACCATCGCCGTATCCTATGGGAAGAGTAACAATTGTTGTCTGTCTGTCAGCAACATACAGCCGACTATAGCCCACGGATTCCCCACGCTCTATTCTGTGAGTAACGATTACTTTGGTTTTTAATTTCATTATGGGTCTGACACGAAATATGTCTGCAAGATCATCAGCAGGAGGATACCCGTACAAAGAGAGTCCGGGACGTATTATATTTAGCTGCGACTCTGGGAAATTTCCTATTCCGGCACTGTTAGCGGCGTGTAGATATTGGAACTCATAGCCGTCCTGCTTTAGTTTTTCTACAGTAATTAAAAATAAGCTAAGCTGTTTCAGTGCAAATTCAGTATTGTCAGGAGCAGTAGCAAAGTGAGTATTAGCAGCAATTATTTCAATGTTCTTCATTTCTTTCAAGAATTCAATAAATTCAGGAAGCTTATTTATCTTAATGCCTTCTCTGTGCATTCCTGTGTCTATGAAAAGATGAGCTTTGATTATTTTGTTTTGATCAATTGCTTCATTATTTAGTGCAGAAATAAATCTTTCTGATGATGCTACTGGCTGTAAGTCGTAGCTGCAGTAAATGGGAGCTTCCTCTACAGCCCCTGGGAAAAGTACTACAATGGGTATATTGATACCTGCTTTTCTTAGCGATGCTCCTTCGTCTGCAAAAGCAACACCGAGAAATTCCACACCTTCGTTCTGAAGAATTTTGGAAATTTCTATCATGCCATGCCCATAGGCGTTAGCTTTTACAATTGCCATCATTGCAGAGTTTGGTGCTATTTCGCGTATTCGCCTGTAGTTATGTTTTAGATTATTTATGCTTATTTCTGCTACTGTTGCTCTCATAGTCCATCCGAAATTTCATATTCTTTTGTATTTTGTACGGATACAATCTTACAAACATATTGAAAGTTTATTACTTTATTGAATTTATTTTGGCAAAGCATGAGCCAAAGGATCAATAATGAATGTCAAGAGTTCGCCATATCTTACTCCACCAGACTTACTAATCCGTATCATAGAGATTCGTTACATATTACAATAAGGTTGCCTTAATTGCTATGTAGATTACTAATGTCATGTCAAATATTAATTGTCAATCAATCAAGAATGATTGATCTACTAAAAGTAGGTTTCTTCGTTAGAACAATCATTCTTGATTGTTGTTTATTAACTTGACATGACACTAATAGCATATTCATCCGTTGAATAAGAACTCAACGGATGATTTGCTAATTAGACTTTTGTTTTCTCTTCTGACCTGAGTACATTAAGTATCTCTTTAACTCTCGAAGATGTTACTTTGCTATATACACGATCATTTATAGTTACGACAGGGGCTAAGGCGCAAACTCCAATACATCTTGTTTGTTCTATGGAAAACAAGCCGTCCTGAGTTGTTTCGCCAATATTTATACCGAGTTCCATTCTGAATTGTTCTAATACCTGATCGGCTCCTTTTACAAAGCAAGCCGTTCCCATACACACCGATATTGCATATTTCCCTTTGGGCTTTAAACGGAAAAAGTGATAAAATGTGGCGACTCCAAAGACATTTGCTGTTGGTACATTCAAAAGATGCGCCACCTGATCCATATGAGATTCTGATAGATAGCCGTAACGTTCCTGAATTCTGTGAAGCACAGCTATCAAATAACTCTCGGGATGCTCGAGTTGCCGACAATCCTGAATATAATCAAGAATATCTTTATCTAATGCATTATTTATTGTATCTGTCATTTTATCCCCCTTGGTAAACGTTCACGATAAGAAGTATGTAATAGTTCATGTGCCAGTTTGCTGCCCGGCTCTCCAAGATATTCTTCATATAATTTAAGTACATAAGGATTTTCGTGAGAGCGGCGAATTTTCTTGGCTGTGTCTATGCCGTATAATGCCTGCTGGCGTTTGCGTATCATATCCCAATCAAGTGGGTAAATGTATTTGCCTGCTTCGGTAAGTGGTTGGCCGCCTCCAGCTACGCATCCACCCTGGCAAGCCATAATCTCAATTATATGATATTTTTTCTCGCCTGATCTCACCTTTTCCAAGATCGTTTTTGCATTATTCAATCCGTTAGCCACAGCTACATTTATAATTAGTCCGTTTAGTTCAATGGATGCTTCTTTTAGTCCTTCTATAGCTCTTACTTCATAAAAATCGAGCTTGCCATGCTTTTTACCGGTTAGTTTTTCTGCGGCAGTTCTAAGAGTGGCTTCCATTACGCCACCTGTCGTTCCGAAAATATCGCCAGCTCCTGTGGATTCGCCGAGAGGTTTATCGAAATCATCATCCGGCAGATTAATGAAATCTATTCCATAAGCTTTGATCATCCATATAAGCTCGCGTGTAGTTATTACAGCATCTGTATATTGATAACCATACTGCGACTTATGCTCGGGTCTATTTGCCTCGAATTTCTTTGCAACACACGGCATCACAGCTACTACATAAATATCTTCAGGTTTCATCTTGTTTTTTTCTGCATAATATGTTTTAAGCAGCACTGAAAGCATACTCATTGGGGAGCGGCAGGATGAAGCATAGGGTATCAGTTCGGGATAGAAATGCTCTAAGAAATTTATCCAGCCTGGAGAGCATGATGTAATAATTGGCAGATTTTCATTTTTATCTAATCTTTGCAGGAACTCTGTTGCTTCCTCCATAATTGTAAGGTCGGCAGCAAAGTTTGTATCAAAAACGGCATCAAAACCAAGACGGCGTAAGGCAAAGACTGTCTTGCCCTCGGCATTTGTTCCGAGCGGCATATCGAAGCCCTCTCCAATTGCTGCGCGGATAGCCGGAGCAGTCTGTGCCACTACAAATTTCTTGGGATCGTTAATAGCCTCCCATACTTCTTCTGTCATATCCTGCTCAATGAAAGCCGCTGTAGGACAGACGTTGATACATTGACCGCACTGGATACATACTGAATCATCCATATTTGCTTCGAAAGCGGGGGATACTCTGGTATTAAAGCCGCGATACATCTGGCTTAAATTATTAACACCCTGTATCTGAGAGCAAACCCTGACGCAACGTGCACAGAGAATACACTTCTCTGCATCACGTACCACAGAGGCACTGGAATCTTCAATTTTATAACGCTTTCTTGCTCCCTCGTATAATCTTTCTCTTACTCCGAGCTTATAAGCCAAATTCTGAAGCTCACAGTTTCCGTCGCGAACGCAAAGCTGACATTCTTTTGGGTGATTATCGAGTAATAATTCTATTAAGTCTCTTCGGGCTTTGCGGATTTCAGGAGAATTCGTTCTAACGACCATCCCTTCTTCTAATTTAGTGGCGCAAGCAGGCAGATAATTGGGATAGCCCTCAATTTCCACGATACATATCCTGCAGGCACCTTCTGTAGAAAGGAATGGGTGAAAGCAAAGCCGCGGCACGTGCATACCTATGGAGTCCGCTGCCTGCATTATTGTTTTGCCTTCCAGCACTGAAACCGGCATATCATCTATTTTTGCATTTATATATTTCATTTATCCTTACTCCTTTTCTTATATTTTCACTATAGCGTCAAAATTACAGGAATTGTAACACTCGCCGCATTTGATGCATAATTCCTGAATTATATGGTGCGGTTTTTTCCTTAAGCCCTGAATACAAGATACCGGGCATCTCATCTGACATAAAGTGCAGCCCGTGCATTTTTCAGGGATTATTTTAAAAGTAACCAGTTGCTTGCATTTCTGTGTGGGGCATCTTTTTTCTTTGATGTGAGCAATGTATTCATGATGAAAATGCTCTATAGTGCTTAGCACAGGATTTGGAGCAGATTGGCCAAGCCCGCATAAAGATGTCTTTTTGATTAAATTCCCCAGACGATAAAGCTTATCAAGGTCTTCCATTTCGCCTTTTCCTGTGGTAATTCTATCTAATATCTCCAGCATCCTTGTAGTGCCCTCGCGGCATGGGAGACATTTACCACAGGATTCATCTTTAGTAAATTCCAAGAAAAATTTTGCAGTAGATACCATACAATCGTCTTCGTCGAGTATTATCATACCGCCCGATCCCATCATAGAACCTATCTGCTTCAAAGATTCATAATCTACTTTGGTATCAATCATACTCATCGGAATAGTGCCGCCGGAAGGCCCGCCGGTCTGCACAGCTTTCAGCTTTTTACCATTTGGAATACCGCCTCCTATATCATAAATAATTTCCCGAAGTGTTGTTCCCATTGGTACTTCCACGAGTCCGGTGTTCTCTACTTTTCCTGCGAGAGCAAACACTTTAGTTCCGCGGCTGCCTTCGGTACCTATACGAGAAAACCATTCCGCTCCATAAAGAAGTATGGCAGGCACATTAGCCCATGTCTCTACGTTATTGATACAGGTAGGGTGTCCCCAAAGGCCGCTTTTCGAAGGATATGGTGGACGCATACGCGGCTGGCCACGTTTACCTTCGATAGAATGTATCAAAGCGGTCTCCTCGCCACAAACGAAAGCTCCGGCACCGAGACGTATCTCAAGATCAAAATTAAATTTAGAGCCGAGTATATTTTCACCAAGTAAATTCCTTTCTCTGGCTTTATCTATTGCGAGCTGTATCCTGCTGATCGCCAAAGGATATTCCGCACGAATATACAGGTAACCCTTTTCAGCACCCATAGCATATCCGCCAATGGCCATTCCCTCTATCATGCTGAAAGGATCGCCCTCTAAAGCACTTCTGTCCATAAATGCACCAGGGTCTCCCTCGTCGGCATTACAGATAACGTAACGAATGGAATCCTCGGATATATATCTTGTATTCTTCCATTTCAAAGCGGTAGGATAGCCAGCTCCACCACGCCCCCGAAGACCGGAGTCAGCAATTTCTTTTATCACATCATCGGGCTCGAAATTATCTAATACTTTAGCTAATGCTTCGTAACCGCGTGCATGTATGTAGTCAGTCAAGCTTTCAGGGTCAATGATGCCGCAATTCCTTAGAGTAATGCGTGTTTGCTTATTGAAAAATGAAATATCGCCATAAAACTTAAAGAATTCTTCTATCAATCTGTTAGTATGAACCAAGTGCTTTTCGGCAATTTCATTGTTTACAAATTGTTTTTCGATAATATCATCAAGTTCTTCTTCGTTTAAGAATCTATAGATTACGTTCTCAGGATAAACCATCATAACGCCATGCTCTTCGCCTTTGTTTGCTATCCGGCACAAACCAATGCAACCGCCGCTAAGAACTCTTACAGCTTCAGGTTTCAGATTTTTTTTCTTGATCTTTTCTTTTAGAATGTCAGTCCATGGCTCATGGTATTGGTTACGGCAACCTTCCGAGGCACAGAGCATAACAACGTGAGTGTAAAGCGTATCAGTGGTTTTGTCGAGCATAAGTTCGGTAACGGGGTTTTTCCCTACTACGTGCCCTTCGAAAATTTTATTCACTTTGTCCACAGTAACTTGTTCGTACTTAACAGCCATTCCTCCTGGAATAAAAACTCCAACTATTGGTTCCTGAGCGCATCTGCCCGTGCAGCCAGTTTGGTGGACAACTATGTCGTCGCGTCCCGATGCTCTGATCAACTTGAGAAACTCATCTTTCACGAGATCCGAGCCGGCGGCTTTTTCGCAAGTAGCTGATCCGATCTGAACAATCGTTTTGCCCCGACTTTCTGCGTCCGTAGTAGCATAATCCAGAGCTTTCTTAAGTTTTACGTAATTCTCAAATATCTTACCCATTTAATCACATCTCCATATTCAACATTTGTAGCA
>CAYQTZ010000015.1:11477-16914 GCA_964420565.1 uncultured Hyphomicrobiales bacterium | reverse complement strand
CAGTATTAATGCAGTTTTTCGCGGAGCTGGCGATGCCTCATTATCGCTAAGAGTGCTCTGGTTTGCAAACGGTCTGAACATCATACTCGACCCCATTCTGATATTTGGCTGGGGGCCTTTCCCTGCTCTCGGAATTGAAGGTGCGGCGATAGCTACAAATACAGGACGCGGAGCGGCAGTGCTGTATCAGCTCTATATTCTATTTTTTGGAAGCGGCAGGATCAAGTTGAAAATGAGAGACCTGAGAATAGATTTTAAAGAAATATTCAAATTAGTGAAAATATCTCTTGGGTCTATCGGACAGTTTGTCATAGCGACAACGAGCTGGATCATAATGATACGAATTGCCGCAGTCTTTGGCAGCACTGTTGTAGCTGGCTATACTATCGGCATACGGATTTTGATCTTTGCGTTGCTTCCGGCTATGGGTATAGCAAATGCTGCTGCCACATTGACAGGACAGAATCTTGGTGCTGGAAAGCCAGAGCGGGCAGTACGCTCAGTATTGGTTACCAGCAAATATATGACGGCTTACATGGTCTTTGTAAGCATTTTATTTATCTTCTTCAGGCATGAACTCGTTGGTTTATTTATAGATAGCCCTGATGTTATTGATGTCGGCGCTGAGCTTATGTTCATTCTAGGGTTTGGCTTTATATCCTATGGCTTGGGCATGATATTAGTAAATTCAATAAATGGAGCAGGCGATACAGTTACGCCTACGAAGATAAACTTACTATCTTTCTGGTTAATAGAAACTCCGCTTGCATATCTGCTGGCAATTGAATTGAATTTCGAGGAGACCGGAGTTTTTCTATCTATCGTAATATCAGAAACAATAATGACAGTTTTTGCATTAATTGCTTTCAGGCATGGTAAATGGAAAACGAAGGTTCTTTAGTTTTTGTAACTTATTATTCATCCGATGACTGAGCAGTCATCGGATGAATTTTTGATGAATATCATTTTTTTTTTGATTTTCCAATAAATATGTTATTTTGTAATTCGAGAAATGTTATTACTTTATTAAAATTATGGGGACACATCATGTACATTTCAGTTATTTCAATGATCATCATTATACTTGCTTCTTTTTTATCTTACGCCAACGACAAAGGAACAGAGTTTATCAAAGCATCATGGGATGAAGTGAAACAAAAAGCGAAAGAAGAGAACAAACTGATCTTTGTTGATGCTTATACCGATTGGTGCGGCTGGTGTGAAGTAATGGACAAAAATACTTTCTCGGACAGCACTATCGCCGCATTCATCCACAAACATTTCATTCCTGCAAAATTTGATATGGAAAAAGGTGATGGCCTGAGATTGGCTATGAAGTATAATGTTTCTGGTTTCCCATCCTTTTTTGTATTCAATAGTGATGGAAGAAGGATTTTTACTACTGTTGGGTATCGCCCACCAGAAGATTTTATTAAAGAATTAGAGAAGTCAATTGATCCCCAGTATTGGGATGATGCCCCCGGCGTAAGCGATATCATTGATCTCCAGTATCCTGACATTTACAAAAGATCTTATGAAAAAAACGAGGAGGGAAGAAGGCAGTGGCCCGATAGTACCGATATAGCAGAATACTTTGCTCAGGACCGTGATTGGCTAACAGAAATTAACTGGCTCGTAATGCAGAGGTTTAAATCTGGAAAAGAATTTGATGAACTCTTTTTTGATAATATTGATAAATACTATGAATTATTCTATGATGATGATGTAAATAGCAGAATATATAGAATTCTACAAAAAAAATTATATGAAGCTGCCAAACAAAAAAGCGAAGATTTATTAAATGAACTAATAGCTCTTGCTTACAAGCATCTTCCCGAAAGAAAAGAAGAAAATGCAGTTTTTTATCGGATAACATACTATAAATGGACTGAAGACTGGGATAATTACTTCAAAACAGTAAAAAGCAATGTCGAAAAAATTGGATTTGATGACCATCGTGAAATAAATGAATATTGCTGGAATATATATGAAAATGTAGATAATAAAGAACACATCAAAACTGCTATTGGCTGGATGGAAGAAGTAACAAAAGAAAGTTCGAATTGGGCTTATTGGGATACTTACGCAGCACTATTGTACAAAGATGGTAATTACTTAAAAGCCAGAGAGATAGCAGAAAAAGCGATAAAAATGGGCAAGGAAAACGATGAAAAGGTAGAACCTACCGAAGAGCTGTTAGAAAAGATAAAAGCTAAGATAAATGAAGAATAGCGGCGACGTAAATTAAGATAATTGCAAAACAGCGAATATCACTGATCATAGAATTGTAACGAAGAGAATAATAGAGAGGTAATGTCTTTATCCAGCCAAACCTTTCTGATGTTTTTTATAAGCGGCTTTGGCTATAAAAATGCTTAGCTCATAAAGGAAAAACAAGGGAGTGGCAAATATCATCTGGCTAAACGGGTCAGGAGTTGGTGTAAGTATCGCCGCCAGAATTAGAATCAATATTATGGCATGGCGACGGTATTTACGCATAAACTCAGGGGGCATAATACCAATACGGGCAAGCACCCATGCAATCATCGGAAGTTCAAAGAGTATGCCAGCTGCAAGCACTATTAAAGAAATAAAACTGAAAAACTCGTTGATATCTATTACGTTAGCTATCTCTTCTGAACCAAAGTTCACGGCAAAACCACGCATAGATGGCAGCATTACGAAATATGCAAATCCTATACCTGTAAAGAAACACAGAGAGGTAAAGAATGTAATGGAACGCACCCATTTCTTTTCATTATCATATAAGCCAGGAGAAATAAATTTCCATAATTGAAATAAAAAGAAAGGAAACGCAGCAATGAAACCAACTATGAAAATCACCTTGAAATAAAGGAAGGGCTGTCCGAAAGTTCTTAGATTCTGTAATTTTAAGCCAACACTCGTAGCAGGATAGAGCAAAGCATACTCCATAATATAATCTATAAATATACCAGCTATTATACTGAAGATTATTATGGATATTATTGAGTAGATTATCCTTTTTCTAAGCTCTTCGAGATGCCCGAGGAAGCTCATATCGCCTGAATCTTCTACTTTTCTATTCTTTCTTTTTGTTTTAGTTTCTTTTGCCATAATTAACATAATCCAATTTGCACTAATCTACAATTCATAAAGATAATACAAAAAGCTGAGATTTCAATCAATCATCAGTAATAACATTGCAGTTTATACAAGTTTTTATTATATTACTATTTCACAATCTATCAACTTAGGAATGAATTCAAATGAAAATTTTACATACTTCTGACTGGCATCTTGGTAAGAAACTTGGCGAATTCAGCAGACTTCAGGAACAAATAGAAGTTATGGACGAGATAGTCAGTATTGCCGAAATGAACAAGGTAGATGTTGTGCTGATAGCAGGAGATCTTTTCGATACTTTTGTTGCTTCTACGGATGCCTCTGATCTTTTCTTCAGAACAGTAAAACGCCTGACAGGCAACGGTATCCGCCCAGTAATAGCAATAGCCGGCAATCACGACTCTCCCGAGAGAATTGAGGCTCCCTCGCCACTTGCAAAAGAATGCGGAATTATTTTCGCAGGGCAACCCGACTATGTGGCTCCTGATATTGACCTTGAAACTGGTGTTAAAACCTTGAATTCAGAAGCTGGCTTTATCGAATTGAAATTGCCATACTGCGATTATCCGCTCAGGATACTTTCTACAGCTTATGCTAATGAATTTCGGCTGCGGAAATTTCTTGGTGTTGAGAATAGTGAAGAGAATTTACGGGAAGTATTACAGAATAAATGGGAAAGCGACGCAGAAATGTATTGCGATAAAAATGGAGTTAACATTTTGCTATCCCATCTTTTCTTTATGAAAAAGGGTGGCGAAAAACCTGAAGAGCCAGAAAACGAAAAACCCATAGATTTTGTTGGTGGTGCTCAGGCAATACTTACTTCAGCAATACCAAAACAAATTCAATATGCAGCATTAGGACATCTGCACCGTCTGCAGGAAATTGATTCAAATCCATGTCCTGTAGTCTATTCAGGCAGTCCTTTGGGATATAGCTTCAGCGAGGCAGGTCAGGACAAGTATGTAATTATTATTAATGCAGAACCTGATAAAAAAGTAAAATATGAGAAAATAAAATTAGAAAAGGGACGAAAGCTTTATAGAAAAGAGTTTAATTCCGTTCCCGAAGCTGTCTTATGGCTCGAAAATATTGATAATATATTAGTTGAGCTAACCATAGTAACCGAAGATTATTTAAAAGTAAATGACCAAAAAGCACTATATAAAGCTAATGATGGCATCATTTCCATAGCACCAAAAATTCTTAATAATAACACCAGCAATATGGAAGAATTTGTAAATGCTCACGAAATAGAAATGCCTGAATTATTCAAAAAATACTTTTTATCGAAACATGGAACAGACCCCAACGAGGAAATTATGGAACTCTTTAAAGAAATAATATCGGAGAAAGAATAAATATGATACCCATAAAGCTAACATTAGAAGGCATTTACTCCTATCAGAGAAAGCAGGAAATAGATTTTACTACATTGACAGGAGGAAATCTTTTTGGCATATTTGGTTCTGTAGGAAGCGGCAAATCGTCTATACTCGAAGCAATAACCTTTGCATTATACGGCGACACACAGCGATTGAATATATCCGGAGACAACAGATACTATAATATGATGAACCTGAAATCCGATAAATTATTCATAGATTATGAGTTTAATACCGATACTGATACACATTACAGATTTATCGTAGAAAGCAAAAGAAACAAAAATAACCATGATCTGGTGAAATCCTTTACAAGAAAAGCTTATAAGAAAAATGCGGGAGATTGGGAGCCAATAGAAAATAATGCTGAAAGTATTATCGGATTAGATTATGGTAATTTTATTAAAACAATCATAATTCCACAAGGTCATTTTCGCGATTTTTTAAGCATGACAGACGGGGACCGTACTAAATTGCTTAAAAAGATATTTAATTTAGAGAAATTTGACCTGAAGTATCAAACAAAATCCCTAATTAACTCTACAAAACAACTATTAGAAAATATTACCGGACAATTATCTCAAATTGGCGAAGTTTCTAACGAAATGATCATTGAGAAAAATGCAGAACTTAAAGAATTATTTGAAAAATTATCTCTCAATAAGAAAAATCAAAAAGATATTGCCCTAAAAGTCAGTGAATATGAAAAACTAAAATCGCTATTTGATGACTTCTTGAAATCAGAAAATATTTTTAAAAGTCTAAAAGATAAAGAAAATATTTACAATAATAAAAAAAGAGAATTAGATGAATATGAATACTGTAATAATAAGTTTGAAACTCCTATCAATAAATTTAATGAGACAGTAAAGAGTATTGAAAAAATACAGAATAAAATTGCTGATTATGAAATTGAAAATTATTTAATTGATTTTGCAATGAGCTTT
>CAYQTZ010000015.1:0-11467 GCA_964420565.1 uncultured Hyphomicrobiales bacterium | reverse complement strand
CTTTAACTAAATATCAAAAAAGGAAAAACGAATTGAACACTGTGTTTCAGCAGTTAAAAAGAGAAAATGACAAAAAGCAGGAATACCAGGAATATATAAAAATATTAAATAATATCCTGAATATTCAGAAATATGATAAAAATATCATTAAAACCAATGGAAAGAAAAATGCACAAAACGAAGCTTACCAGCTATCTAAATCTTCGTTAGATCAGCTTAAATCAGATATGAATGATATTAAAGATCAAATAAAACATGAAAAGTCGCTTTCGAAAAACTTGTTATCTTTAAAAGATATTAAAAACTGGTATGAGAAAAATGAAGCCCATAAAAATAACTTATCAGAACTTTCGAAATCATTTGAAAATATTAGAATCAAAATCTCGGAAGTAAAAGCTAAGCAACAGCAAATACTTAATTCCATCTCAGAAGATGATACAGATTTTGATAGAGTTACTTTCTTTGAATTATTAGAGATAATTAAAAATAAAATTGATTTGTTAAATACTGAGTTAGATAGAATAGCTGACGATGAATCAGATCTGAAAGCAAAGCGAGAGCTTCAGAATTTTGTAGATGATCTTGAAGACGGCAAGCCATGTCCTGTATGCGGTTCCTTATCACATCCTACACCTATGATTAAATCTGATGTGGATAAAAAATTGAAAGATCTAAGCAAGCAAAGAGCAGATCTAAAAGCAGAACTTAAAAGATTGAATACTTTAATCCATGACACAGAAAAATTAAGAATTCAAAATGATTCTCTCTCTGATTTATTGATAAAAGAAGAAGATAAATGGCAAAAAAGAAATCAAGAACATTTATTGCATGAAGAAGATTTCAAATGGGATGATTATCCCAATAATGATTTTGATAGTATCTCCGAAGCTTTGATTATAGCGGAAAATGCACACAATACTTTGCAGATTTTAGATAAAAAATACAATACATTAGACAAGCAAATAGAAAACTCAGGAAAGGAAATTAAAAAATTAGAAGATAATCTGAAAATATTAGATGATGAAATATTGAAATTAAATACTCAAAAATCTACTTTGCTCAAACAAATATCGCCAGATATTGCTGAGGATAATCTTGCAAGAGACAAAGATGCTATTACACTTGAAATCGAACAATTAGAAAATCAACTAAGCGAAGTAGAGCGTAAATATAATAAACTTGATTCAGAGATCAAAGATATTCAATCCAAAATAGATGGTATGTCCGGACAGTTGAAACAACTTAAGGAAGACCTCGCTGGCTTACAATCCGAGAAAAAATCTTCATGGAAAACTTTACAGCAATTAATATCCGACAGTAAATATGAGTCTATAGATTCAATTGAAGCTGTGTTGCAGAATAAGCTCAACCCGGAAAAAATAAGATATGAAATCAACGAATATAAACAGAAACTGCATTCCTCAGAAATCAAGCTGAGCGAGCTAAAAGAAAAAATCGCTGATAGAAATTACGACGAGAAAGAGCACGATAAAAAGCAAAACGAGCTTCAGGAAATAAATGATGAAATAAGCAAAACGCAGGAAGATACAGGCAGATTAAAAGAAATAATTGATAAATACGAAGAGAATCTCAAAAAAAGCAAAGAATTAAAAGAACAGCTTGATAAGATTAATACGAGGCTTGACAATTTGAAAATACTTGAGAGATTATTTCGTGGAGATGGCTTCGTTGAATATGCCCTTTCATATCATCTTCAGGAAATTACGATCTTTGCTAATTGTAGATTCAAAAATCTAACAAATAATCGCCTTGAATTGGAACTTGCCGGCAATAATGATTTCCAAATACGTGATAATATGAACAATGGCAAAGTGCGCAGTATTAAAACTCTTTCCGGCGGGCAATCATTCCAGGTTTCACTCTCTCTGGCATTGGCATTAGCCGACAAAGTCCAGCAACAACTCAAAGCCGAAAAGAATTTCTTTTTCATAGACGAAGGATTCGGAACATTAGACGAAGAGTCGCTCGAATCCGTTTTCAATACCCTTCGCTCACTTAGCAGCGAGAATAAAATTATCGGGGTGATCTCTCATGTTGAATCTCTGAAGCAAAACATAGAGATGTATCTGAATATTATCAACGATAAAGAGAAAGGCAGTGAAATTAAATACAGTTGGGAATAAATATGGCAAATGGCAATATTATATAAAACAAATAATTGTTTCGTCATATCCTCAATAATTCGTATTTTAGTTGTTTAAATTTTAAGTTAATTTGTTTATTAATTTGGTGATTTATGTCAGTTAGAGTACGATTTGCACCTTCGCCCACCGGCTACCTACATGTTGGCGGGTTAAGGACTGCATTATATAATTATTTATTTGCAAAGCATCACAATGGCAAAATAATACTAAGGATTGAAGATACCGACAGGACCAGACTAGTAGAGCACGCCACAGAGAATCTAATTTCATCGCTGCGTTGGGCTGGGATAGATTTTGATGAAAGCCCTCACTATGGTGGTGATTTTGGTCCTTATGTCCAATCCGACAGATTTGCATTATATACACAATATGCCAAAGAACTCATTAAAAACGGCTGGGCTTATTATGCATTCGATACCTCAGAAGAACTCGATGAGATGCGTAAACGGTTGCAAAGCGAGAAAAAAGACCCACGATATGATAGAGATAATATGAAAAACTCTGTTTCTCTGGGTATGGAAAAAGCATTGGAAATGATTGAAGACGGAACAGACCACGTAATTCGCTTAAAAGTCCCTCACGACAGAGAAGTTGAATTCAATGATATTATACGCGGTCATATCAAAGTGCATGGCAAAGAAGTGGATGACCAGATATTGTTAAAATCAGACGGCTTCCCGACATATTACCTTGCTAACGTAGTGGATGACCACCTGATGAAAATAAGCCATATAATACGCGGTGAAGAGTGGTTGCCATCTACTCCCAAGCATATATTGCTATACGAAGCCCTGGGTTGGGATATTCCCGAATTTGCACATTTGCCATTACTTTTAAACAGTGATAAATCTAAACTCAGTAAACGCCAGGGTAGTGTGTCTGTAGAAGATTTCAGAAAGAAATATCTGAAATCCGCTTTCGTTAATTTTATTGCTTTGCTCGGTTGGAACCCCACTGGCGATCGAGAGATATATTCAATGGAAGAACTCATATCAATGTTTGAACTATCCAAAGTTAACAAAGCTGGTGCGGTTTTCGATACACAAAAGCTTGATTGGATGAATGCCCAATATCTGCGAAAAATGCCTTTAGAAGATCTTGTAGAAGACACCAAAGAAGTTTTAGAAAATGCTGGATTCAAAGGATTTTCCAAAGCTTATATAAAAAAAATTGTAGAGCTTTTCATAGAAAGAGTTAATTTCTTAGGAGAAATCCCTGAAATTGCTGATTATATGTTCCAATCTCCTAAGAGTTATGATGAGAAATATCTGAATAAGCATTGGAAAGAAGATACAAAAGAAACAGTAATCAAATTATTCGATAAACTTTCGTCCATTGAAGATTTTACACACGAAAACCTTTATCAGCAAGCTAAAAATTGGTGCGAGGAAAACAATACAAAACTAAAAGTGGTAATCCATCCTCTGCGATTGATGATTACAGGTAAGTCTTTTGGAGCCGGGATGTTTGAGACTATGGAAGTGCTTGGCAAAGAAGAATGCTTAAACCGCATAAATTCATTTTTCAGAAAAATCAATGAAGGCACAATAAAGATTGAAAAAAATGCTTGACTTATTACATGATTTTTGTGTTTTTTCGTCTAATATAAGTTAAGGAGTAAATGAGTATAATAAGGATTAAGATGAAGTACTTGTCAAATAAGATCATATTTATTCTAACTATCATAACAATTGGTGGGTTGATGCATAGCTGTTCTAATGTACCTTCCTGCATAAAAAAAAATATGTATGGAGTAACTGTTGATTGGGGTGAGATATCTATAGATAAAAAAACACAGGATAAATCCATAAATGGTTATATTATGAACCATTTGGGGGAGATTCAAAAATATAGTTTAATACAAGACAGCACAATAAACCATGGCGAACCATTGCAAGTAGAGGAAGCTCTATTCTGCAGAACAATAAATTTTGTTCGTCAGCAGATAGTAGATACACAAGCGTTATTTGAGCCAGGTCAAGATCAGAAATTCATTCGATATCGAAATCCCAATTTTAAAGTGGATGTAAGAGTGCTTTGGAATTCTGAATTTAAAACTGGAGGCAGTAAAAAAGCAAGGGCGGCTTACGACTCCTTGTCTGTATTAATTGATAGTATAAAAAGTTAATTCTCTGAGGATATATTTAATGATATTGTTAGTTGACGATAATAAAGATTTCTGCTCCACAATGGAAGACATAGTACAATCATTGAAATATGATACCTATACGTTGCAGAAACCCCAAGAAGCAATCAATTTTGTAAATAAACATACAAAACGAATTTCAGCTATTTTATTGGACATTGAATTTGGTCCCAGTGAAACAATGAATGGGCTGGATGTGCTTGCTCAAATCAAAAAAAATCATCCAGCACTGCCCGTTATAATGATCTCAGGCAAAGGAACTATAGAAACTGCCGTCTTAGCTACTAAACTCGGCGCTATGAATTTCATCGAGAAAAGCATAGTCAGCAAGCAAAAGATCAAAGAAGTATTAGAAAGTGCCATTGATAAATACGAATTAAAAGGCGAGGCAAAAGAGATACGGAAATTCTTAGAATTGCATGGTATCATTGGGAAAAGCAAGATAATGTTAGACATTGGAGATAGCATAATTAGATACGGCAGGACTGACCTGAATGTTTTGCTTTCTGGCGAAACAGGCACAGGGAAAAAACTGGTAGCCAAAGCTATTCACGCTTCCAGCCGAAGAGCAAAATTTCCATTTGTTACTGTTGATATTCCAAATATACCCCGCGAGCTTTTTCAAAGCGAGCTTTTCGGTCATAATAAAGGCGCTTTCTCGGGAGCAACAGATTCCAAAAAAGGATTATTCCATCAGTCTAACAAAGGAACGCTTTTCCTTGACGAAATAGGTGATCTATCCTTAGAATTACAGTCCAATCTTTTCATTCCAATAGAAGAAAAGCAGATAAGAAGGGTCGGTTCGATAGAAGCAGAAGAACTGGATGTTCGCTTTATATCTGCTACAGACAAAGATTTAGTATTAGCTATGAAAGAAGCAAAATTCAGAGAACAGCTTTATCACCGACTTCGTGAATGCGAAATAATCATTCCGCCGCTACGCGAACGTACTGAGGATATTCCTCTGATAACAGCTTACTATCTGAAGCTGCACAATATGGAATTTGACGATAACAAACGATTTTCCCCCATATCTATTGAATACTTGCAGGAACAACCATGGCAGGGGAACGTCAGGGAGCTTGCTTCAGTTATCAAGGTATCTTTGCAGACTACTTCTAACGAAATAGTAGAAGTTGCAGACTTACAAAAAATTTCCAGGAATAATTTCAAAGATGATACTGACGAAACCTCAAATGAGATGCTGATATCCTCATCAAGAACTCTAAAGGAAGACCTTGCCCAGATGGACAAAAAGAAAATAGAAGCTACCTTAGAGAGCAATTATGGCAACGTTACTAAATCCGCATCATCTCTTGGTGTGAGCCGCGAAACTTTGCATAATAAGATTCGAAAATATGACATCAACGTACAGGTTTATCGTTCAAAGAAAAATAAATGAGTGCTTATATCTATTGTCAAGCCAAGTATAGATCATTGGTCTATCAAGGATAATTAACATAGTAACCAACTCTTTTCGAGTAGAACAATCATCCCCCTGATTGTTAACTAAATAGTTGCCATGACAATAATAATGTAACGTGCCTAACTGATAACTTAAAATAACTAAAACAATACAACGCATAGCCCCATGCAAAAATCCATTTCGCAAATTTGTGATAATTAAAACTATTTTTAACCTTCGGGAGATGAAGAAGTCTTCGGAGGGTTGAACAACAGATAACCAGCTCCCAGCCCCAGCCACCAATTTCCAATTCGTAATTTAAGAAGCTCCTGCGCCAACTAATACATCACCTGGAAATGACTTCGTTTCAAATTTCTTCATATTTGCTACATTGCTGGCATTATCTATTTCAATAACAACCAGATTCCCATCTGCATCATAATCAAGAACAACGCCCGGCGAGATTTTTATGCTATCGCTTGAAGTTGGTTCAGTAATATCAATAAATGAGGTGTGTCCCCTCCCAGCCCTCTCTTGCCGCACAATGGAGGGAGTAAGCTCGTGAATATTAACTACTTGTAAATCACCATCCTGCTAATCCAAATATCCCGAACTGTCATGAAAAGTGGGACGAAGGTAGATTCTCTTCAGATTTTCAATGGTATTTAATTATATAGCATAGAAACAAAATTATTATAATCATAAGTAATTTTAAAGGGTTATTAAGCATTTAAAAATCAATATATTATGATATATGAGTGGAATAAGATATTATATATAAACTGTGATAGTTTAATAATCTCCATTTTATTTTGTAAATTTGTATGATACTTTTTTATTTTGGCTTTTAGTTATTATATACCTTCCAATTCTAATTAAAAATCCTTAATATTATAAAAATTTTCGATTTATGTACTAAATATTTGGTGCTTTTATGATTAATGAAAATACAATTGAATCTGAAAAAGACGAACTCAGAGAAAAAAAGATGGATATGATCTTTAATCCAATCCAGCAGATTATTGCTAATAAAATTGATGACTCTACCGTAAAAAGTATGTGGGAGGATTGGAAATGGCAGCTAAAGCATTCCATTAAGACTTTAGATGAGGTCGAAATGTTGCTTGATATAAAATTTGATCCTGCATTTCGGTCCAAGCTCGAAGAAACACTCGAGAAGTTCCCTCTGTCTATTACTCCATATTATTTATCGTTGATTGATAGGAATAATTACCATGAAGATCCTGTTTTTTTGCAATCTGTACCCTTGCCGCAGGAGTTGATGATTACCGATGTTGATATGAAAGACCCTTTGGCAGAAGATACAGACAGCCCGGTTCCGGGTTTGACCCACAGGTATCCCGACAGAGTGCTTTTTCATATCAGTAATATATGCTCTATGTATTGCCGGCATTGTACCCGCAAACGAAAAGTCGGCGATAACGATCATATACCCCAGAGAGATATTATAGCTCAAGGTATAGAATATATCCGGAATACTCCTCAGGTAAGGGATGTATTGCTTTCTGGTGGTGATCCGTTGATGCTTCCTGATGCTTACTTAGACTGGATTTTAACAGAACTAAGAGCTATTGAGCATGTAGAAGTAATCCGAATAGGTACCCGGATGCCAGTAGTTTTGCCATATAGAATTACTGATGATCTGATAAAAACACTAAAAAAGCATCAGCCTATCTGGATCAATACTCACTTTAATCATCCCAGAGAGGTTACTCAATCCTCGAAAGAATCATTGCGGAAGCTTGCTGATGGCGGTTTCCCACTTGGCAACCAAACAGTACTGCTTTCAGGCATTAATGATTGTCCCAGAATAATAAAGAGCTTAGTACCTAGATTAGTAGAGAATCGTGTGCGTCCGTATTATTTATACCAATGCGATCTTTCCGAAGGATTATCGCATTTCAGGACTCCTGTCGGGAAAGGTATGGAAATCATCGAGAGTTTGATAGGACATACATCTGGCTTTGCAGTACCGACTTATGTAATTGACGCACCGGGCGGTGGCGGGAAGATACCCGTTATGCCGAATTATCTTATTTCATGGTCAACTAACAGAGTAGTTCTTAGGAATTATGAGGGAGTGATCACAACCTATAAAGAACCAGACACTTACGAACCGACTTTCTGCGACCGCAAATGCGACCGCTGCGAGAAAGAGCTTAATCTCGGTCCTGCAGATGAGTTCAAATCCACAGGGATAGCCGAATTGCTTTTTGCTACTGAGGAGAACTTATCTCTAATACCTGCGAATAACCCGCGATTTGACAGAAGAAATGGTTTTGAAGATAATAATGATGACGAATAGATTATGCATACTATTGATTTTGTAATATTTATAGTTTATATGGTTTTAGTTTTTCTGGTTGGTGCATACTTTTTCAGAAAGAATAAAACTGACGAGGATTACTATGTTGGTGGCAGAAAAATGGGTCCTACGCATATTGGTCTTTCTGTTGTAGCTACTGATGTTGGTGGTGGATTTTCTATCGGTCTTGGCGGGCTTGGTTACGTAATGGGGCTTTCCGGTAGCTGGCTTTTGTTTACTGGTTTAATCGGAGCGTGGCTTTCTGCAGTGTTGATAATACCAAAGATCAAGAAGATAGATGTTGCTAATAAAATGCTTTCATATCCTGACTTCCTGCGTTTTAAATATAATGACAAAGTGGCACTAATAGCTGCGATAATCTCAGGTATTGGGTATATGGGATTTACTGGAGGTCAAATACTTGCCGGGGCAAAGCTCTCGGCGGCAACTCTTTTCGCTGATATACCGATAGATATGGATCCCATGCTGTTTTCTTTGATAATCATAGCTGGAGTAATACTTGTTTATACAGTACTGGGAGGGCTCAAAGCTGTAGTTTATACCGATACTATACAATGGATAATCCTGCTTACAGGTTTGATATTTTTTGCAATACCATTTACATTGATAGAAATTGGTGGATTTGACCAGCTTGCCACGGCACTGCCCGATGGATTCCTGACTCTGACCAATCTCGAATGGATAGATATTATCAATTGGTTTATTACTATTGTGCCTATCTGGTTTATAGCGATGACTCTTTACCAGAGAATGTTTGCTTGCCGTAATGAGAGGGAGGCAAAGCGAGCATGGTTCATAGCGGGTATTTTCGAGTGGCCTATTATGGCTTTCACCGGTGTATTCCTTGGAATGGCATCTAGAATATTTTTCCCTGAGGTAGATTCCGAAATGGGTTTGCCTTTACTGCTTCATGATGTTTTACCTACCGTGATAAAAGGTATAGTAGTAGCAGCTTACTTTTCTGCTATCATGTCCACCGCAGATAGTTGTTTGATAGCATCTTCCGGCAATTTTGTAAATGATATTATAGGGAAATACTTTTTTAAAACAAAAGATGACAAGAAGCTGATACGTCTTTCTCAGATAGCTACTTTAGTTATTGGTATCCTGACTATACTTATAGCTATATCTTTCCAGACGGTTCTGGATATAATTCTACAAACGTATTCATTTATGGTTGCCGGGCTTTTAGTGCCTACAATTATAGCTTATTTTGGCAAGCCGAAGCATCTGAATCCTGCATCGGCTATGACAAGTATGCTTGGTGGAGGAAGTGTTGCTCTGTTTTTGATACTCTCTGATATTGATATGCCCTTTGGTTTGCATCCCAGCTTTTATGGTATTGTTTGTTCAGGCATTTTGTTTTTCATAGTATATTCAATTCAATCAAAAAAAATAAGGAATAAAAATGTATGATGTAATAGAAAAAATCAATGGCTCAACCATTCAACATGGTAAGTATAATAACAGAGTTTACCTGATGAAACTCAGTGATGTGAATTTAACTAAAATAATTGCTGATATTATGAAATTAGCAGAAGAGAATAAGTATTCAAAGATATTTGCTAAAATACCCAAAAAGCTATCACAAGAATTTCTTGATGCTGGCTATGCAATGGAAGCATCTATTCCTATGTTTTATAATGGGGAAGAGGATGCCGTTTTTCTTGCTAAATATTTATCAGAGGATAGGATTTGGATTAATGAAGAAACGCGTTATGCAATAGATAATAATATTGTATTAGCAAAATCAAAAATCAATAAGGGAGTTGATAAGGCTTTGCCCGAAAAGTATTCTATTAAGCAAATACCTGAATCTGATATCGATCAGCTCTCTGAGCTTTACAAAATTGTTTTTCCTACTTATCCTTTTCCTATTCACGATACGTCATACCTGAAAGAAGTAATGAAAACCCATGTGGATTTCTTCGGTGTTTATGAAGGAAAAGAGTTGATAGCAGCTTCTTCAGCAGAGATGGATATTGAGTCTAAAAATGCAGAGATGACTGATTTTGCAACCAATCCAGATAATTTGGGACAGGGACTTGCCCTTTTCTTACTCGAAATTATGAATAAATACATTAAGAATAAAGGATTTCCTACGGCTTTCACTATTGCAAGAGCTATGTCTCCGGGTATGAATATCACTTTTGCAAAGCTTGGCTATAAATTCTCTGGTACTTTATTTAACAATACTAATATTTCGGGAAGTATAGAAAGTATGAATGTTTGGTATAAACATTTATAATGTTGCTAATATTAAAGTTAGAATGAAGTTAGAATTACTCAAAGCAAAAAGTATGAAATTCTTTGAATATTCCTCAAATATTCATTAATTTTAAAAATTATTGAATTCTATTGATAATATATAGGTTATGTAATATTGTCATTTCAACTATTAAGTAAACAATCAGGGATGGTTTTTTTTACTTAGTATTACAGTTAGTTAATAGGGTAGTAATCCCTGATTGACCGATTATCTGAACTTGACTTGACACTATATAGGGTTTTTATAGATGTGAAAAATGAAGATATATAGAAAAGAAAAGTAATTGGATATGACTTCGTCCTATAATTTTACGGCAAAGGTCAATGGGTTTATGGTTTATTTGTCATCATTACGAAATAATTTGATGTAATCAGAGACATTCAGCAAGGAACAGAAGGAAGGGAAATTGAGTATAAATCAACAGAATAATAAAAGAGTTCAAGCAAGAAGATTAAGAACTGTTAGGAAAATACACAGAACTACGGGGATTTGTCTGTTTATTTTATTGATATTTATTGCTATTAGCGGAATCCTTCTTGGTTGGAAAAAAAATAGTGGCGGAATGTTACTCCCCGAAACACAAATTGGCAGATCTTCAGATCTTAAGGAATGGCTTCCTATAGAAGATTTATATTCAATTGCTATGGATGTATATAAAGATTCTGTTTCCTCTGCGATCTCTCCAAGTCTCGACAAGATTGATATTAGAAAAGAAAAAGGTATAGTCAAATTTATTTTTCACGATGGCTATTGGGGTATCCAACTTGACGGGGCGACCGGAGAAGTCCTGCAAATAGACAGGAGATGGTCTGACATGATAGAACATATCCACGACGGCTCAATAATTGATGATTTATTCGGGATAGGGTATGGTCTGTTTAAGCTGTTTTATACATCACTAATGGGTATTGGTTTGCTGATCTTTGTTGTTACAGGAATATGGCTGTGGTATATCCCTAAAAAGTTGAGAAAACAAGTAAGATAGTTTGTTCCCACAGCCTGGTGATCTCTATAATACAAATAGTGTATTTGAAATTTGAAAATTATGACTATTGAAAATATAAAAAATCCCTCTTGTATTCCCCCTTTTCCCTGACAAGTCGGGATCTTCGATAAAAAAGGGGGATTTTATCTT
>CAYQTZ010000014.1:4738-17181 GCA_964420565.1 uncultured Hyphomicrobiales bacterium | reverse complement strand
AAAAGGCAAAAAGGGCTGATAAGATAATTGCGATATCCAAAAGCACTAAGTCTGATATAGTAGGGTTCTTTAAAATAGATCCAGCTAAAATAGGGGTGGTTTATCCTGCAGCAGAAAAGATATTTGGAGTCCTAGGAAAAGGACTTGAAGGCAAATCAATTGATGAATTCCTTTCTGAAGACGACATAAAATTAGTTAAGAGGCAAACTGAGCTAAGACGAAACGGAATTACTTCCTCATATAATATTTCGATAATAAGAGATGATGGAATAATAAAAAATATTACTACTACAATATCACCAAAATTTGACGAAGATGGAAATTTCGAAGGAGCTATTGGCATATTCAGGGATAATACTGAGCTATTCAGGCAGCAAGCTGCTCTTAGAGAGAGCGAGGAAATGTTAAGAATATTATTGGATAATTTCTCAGGATCGGTATTTGCGCATGACTTAGATGGTAATATCAGAATAACAAGTGATAGGTCTTCCATACTTTTGGGATATACCGAAGAAGAATTGCTAACAATGAATATTGTTGATATTGATAAAAATGTTATTACAAGAAACGACAGGGAAAAAATATGGCATCAGCTAAAAGAAGGTGGTACAAAGATAATTGAATCTGTCCTTACAAGAAAAGATGGAAGCTCTTTCCCGGTCGAAGTTTATATTTCATCAATTCTGCATAACAATGAACCAATCATTCTTGGAATATCAAATGATATCACAGAAAGGAAAAAAGAGGAAGATTATTTAAAAAGTAATATTGATCGACTTAAAACAATTATTAATATATATCAGGATGAAGAAGAATCCATAAGTGAATTTCTTGATATTGTTCTTAACAGAGCTGTTGAGTTTACTAATAGTAAAATTGGTTATATCTTCTTTTATGATAATCAAAAAAGAGAATTTAATATCAATTCATGGTCAAATCATGCTATGAAAGAATGTCGCATTGAGCAAATTCAAACTTGTTACGAACTTGATAACACAGGTATATGGGGTGAAGCAGTAAGGCAGGCAAAACCAATATTAATGAATGACTTTCAAGCAGATCACCCATTGAAAAAAGGTTACCCTGAAGGCCATATTGAAATAACAAAATATATGACTATCCCAATTTTTAGAAAAGATGACATTGTGGCAGTAGTAGGAGTTGCCAATAAAGAAACAGATTATACTGAATCTGACATTTTGCAATTAACTCTGTTTATGGACGCAGTTTGGAGAACTGTAGAAAGAAAAGAAGAAGAGAAATACCAAGCTGAACTTTTGAAAAAAATACAAATTTCAAAAAATGAACTTGAAGTAGCTTATTATCAGAAAAATCAGCTTTTAACAGAACTCGAAAATAATGAACAGCAGCTAAAATTCCTTAATAATAGTATTAACGAGATGCTCTGCTTAGAAACGCTTGATTCTTTCTATGAATATATAACAACGAGATTACACGAACTTTATAAAAATACATTAATACTATTTGTTTCTATAGACGAGGAAAATAAGATATCCACTCTCGAAACTATCAAAGGATTAGATAGCAAACTATTGAGCAATGTTCTTGATATTTCTGGATTTAACCCAATTGGTAAAAGTTACAAATTATTACCATTGCATCATAAAATATTTAAAAGCGGAGTTTTCACTGAATTCAAAGGTGGTTTGGCAGAATATTCTTCCAGTGAATTTCCTTCATTTGCCGCTAATAATCTTCAAAAATTATTCGGCATTAAAAAAATATACACAATAGGAATCAATAGAGAAGATAAGCTTTTGGGTGTACTCCAATTCTTTGCTTTAAAAGATGAAATAAAGGATAAAGGCTTTATCGAACTTTTCATCCATCAGGTTGGTATAGTGATGGAAAGAAAACTGATCGAAGAGTCATTAAAGGAAAATACAAGATTACTTGTTGAGTCAAATGCTACCAAAGACAAATTCTTTTCAATTATTTCTCACGATCTGAGATCACCGATATCTGGTATTATGGGACTAACAGAGCAGGTAACCAAAGATATTAGAAATATGTCAATTTCTGATATCAATGGAATATTCTATAGCCTACATAAATCTTCGCTTAATTTATTCAAATTATTAGAGAATTTGCTGCAATGGTCCCGCGTGAACAGAGATCTGATAGATTTCAAACCCTTCAACTTAACTATAAAAGAGTTTGTTGATGAATCCATTTCTTTACTCAAGATGAAAATCGAAGAAAAAGAAATTTCTATAATTAATGATATAAACAATGAGTTGACAGCTTATATGGACAGAAGCATGATGCTTACTGTTTTCCGCAATATACTGTCGAATTCTATCAAGTTCAGTGAGATCAATGGATTAATAGAAATATCGGCTTACGAAAAAGATAAGCAATGGGTGGAAGTCTCCGTAAAGGACAACGGGGTCGGAATACGCGAAAGTGTAATACCATATTTATTCAATCTCGAAAAACTAACTACAACTATCGGGACAGACGGAGAGCAAGGGACAGGACTCGGATTAGTACTATGTAAAGAGTTCATAGAAAAGCATGGCGGCGAGATAAATATTGAAAGCAAGGAAGGTATAGGAACTACCGTGAGGTTTACTTTGCCAAAGAAGATAACTTTGCATTAGGAAGTATTCTTATATATCCCAAAACTATTAAATGAAAATGGAAACTACAAAAATTACGATTATTGGTGCCGGTGTTGTTGGGTTGGCTATAGCTGCAAGACTATCAGCCAAATATGATAGTATCCTCGTGGTTGAACAGCATGGTTCTTTGGGTAATGAAACTTCAAGCCGAAACAGCGAGGTAATTCACGCTGGGATTTATTATCCTGCAAATTCTCTGAAGGGGAAGCTATGCCTTCGGGGAAATGATATGATGTATGAAATATGCCGCAAAAATAATATACCTCATATAAATTGTGGGAAGTTGATTGTTGCTACTGAAGATAAAGAAATCGGTATTTTACCTGAGCTGTTGAAAAAAGCTAAAGCAAATGGAGCTAAAGATGTTAGAATCGTAGATAATAATGAGATATATGAAATAGAGCCAAAAGTAACCGCTAAAGCCGCTATTTACTGCCCAACTTCTGGAGTTGTTGACTCACATTCCCTTATGAAATATTTTGAAGCGAAAGCAATGAATAATGATACAAGTTTCGCTTATAATAATAAAGTGATTAAGATAGAGAGATTATCAGATTCCTATGTAGTCCACACACAAGACAGCACTGGCTATAAATCTACTTTTCTTACTGAAATACTTATTAACTCTGCCGGGCTACACTCTGATAAAATATGCGAAATGCTTGGTATTGAGACTATTCAAGCTGGGTACAAGATCAATTATCATAAAGGAATATATTACAGAGTAAACCACAAGACAGAGCTATTTCCTAAAGCATTGATATATCCACTTCCTCCTGAGGAAGGCAGTGTTGGGATACACACATGTCCTGATATAGCTGGGGGAATGCGACTCGGACCGCATTTCATCTGGTCAAAGACTCTCGATTACTCAGTCAATGATGAATTTCATGATCTTTTTTATCGTGAGTCATCGAAATATCTGCCATTTCTCGATCCTGAGGATATAAGTGTTGATTCTTCTGGTTTTATGGCTGCTGTCCAATCTCCCGGTGAGCCAATGAAAGATTTCATTATCAAGCACGAGGAAGAACGCAGTTTGCATGGTTTCATCAATCTGGTCGGGATAGAATCTCCGGGGTTGACTGCCTCGCCGGCAATAGCAGAATTAGTCGAGAAGATAATAATGTCAAGTCAAGCATAGATCATTTTAGCACCTTTCAATAAATTATTTATTGCATTTATTATTAATAACACAACAAATGCAAAAACATCTCAAATAATATAAAGAAATTTTTGTTTAATAAAAAATATCACAACTCTGGAAGCATACGAAACAAAAACTTCGTCGTTAATTGGTTTTTTTTGAAGAGAACCCCACCCTAACCCTCCCCGAAGGGGAGGGAAATCTCAGGAAACTCCCTCCCCTTCGGGGAGGGCCGGGGTGGGGTTCTTATAATACATATCCAAAATTCAGCGAAATTATTGTTTATTACCCAATCTTCATAACTCTTTATTTTACGTAGTAGGATCAGGAGTTGTGAATATACCTTTTGTTAGTTTCACGATGGTGTTGTACTATTTGAACAAACAAAAAGAGAAAGATGAAAATGTGTGTTTTGAAATGGTGATGAACACAGCATTAAAGGATTACTATGGAATTGATTATAATCCAGACTGGACACACTTTCCACACATACCAGGGTTTAGACACTGTTTTATTCCAGAATACAAATATTCAGATGAACAGGTAAAACAGATTGAGCAGGCAAGCTATGATGAATATACATTTACTATCTTTGTTGAAAAACTGAAACCTAAGGTTAAATTTGATTAAATCGATTATGGAAAACTTTTACTTGAAACTTTGAAAGAAAATGTTGTGTCATGTCAACTTAAATAAACAACAATCAAGAATGATTGTTATACATAAGAAACCTACTTTTAGTAGATCAATCATTCCTGATTGATTGACAATTAATATTTTACATGACAGTAGAAAGATATAAGCTATATAACAGGCATAAAACATAACAGTCATAAGGGAACATTATGCACCCTGTTAAAAGCTCTTAGAATTGATTTATAGAGCTTTTTTTTATTAGTCTAAGGATTAAAAGCAATATGTTTTGATTATGTGAGTAGAAAACCTTAATTTAGATGAAGTTTCAAATAGTGAAATTATAATATGAGTTTCAAAAAGTGAAACTATACTGAAATATTTATTGAAAACTGAGTAATGGAAAAACTTAACAAAAGACTGAAATAAGTAAAATTAATCACTTTTTGTTTCTATTTGTTACTCAATCTTCTATAAAGCAGTTATAATCAATGTTTTTTTATTTTTGATTTAAAGAGGGAAAATGGCTTTATTTGCAAAGGAACAGATACTACCGACAAATCTCGAAGACGAGATGAAAACCTCGTACCTTGATTACTCCATGTCCGTTATCGTTTCGCGAGCTTTGCCCGACGTTCGAGACGGACTGAAACCGGTACACAGAAGAATACTTTTTGGGATGAACGAACTGGGATTGCAGCCCAACCGCGCCTATAAAAAATCTGCAAGACTCGTTGGTGATGTGCTTGGTAAGTACCACCCCCACGGCGATTCATCAGTTTACGAAGCGATGGTCCGTATGACTCAGGAATGGGCTATGCGATATCCATTAGTGGATGGTCAGGGCAATTTTGGTTCGGTGGATGGGGACTCTGCTGCGGCTATGAGATATACCGAAACCAGATTGCAGAATATTGCAACAGAACTGTTGAAAGATATTGAAAAAAATACCGTTGACTTTCGTCCTAATTTCGACGATAGTCTCCAAGAACCAATAGTACTGCCTGCATTATTGCCTAATCTGCTAATGAACGGCTCGTCTGGTATTGCCGTTGGCATGGCTACGAACATACCTCCGCATAACCTTAACGAAATTGTTGCTGGCTTGCAGGCATTGATCATTAATCCTGAGCTTACTGCTGAAGAATTGATGAAATACGTCCCGGCTCCTGATTTCCCAACTGGAGCTATAATCTATGGTTACGCAGGCGTAAAAGATGCTCTTACAACAGGTAGAGGTAGAATGATACTACGCTCGCGAGCCTTCATCGAAGAAGATAAGAAAGGCAAGACCTCTATCGTGGTTACTGAATTGCCTTATCAGGTTAATAAAGCAAATCTGATAGAGAAAATTGCTGATTTGGTTAAACAAAAATCACTCGAAGATATATCTGATATTCGTGATGAATCTGATCGCGAGGGGCTTCGTGTAGTTATTGATTTGAAAAGAGGATCTATTCCATCAGTGGTGCTAAATAATCTTTATAAGCATACCCAGATGCAGGTTACTTTTGGTGCTATTATGCTGGCACTCGTTAACGGAAGACCTAAAGTACTGAATATTAAAGAAATGATGTACCACTACCTTCTTCACAGGAATGAAATACTGGTACGCAAGACAAAATTTGAACTTGATACCGCAGAAAAGCGTGCTCACATTTTGGAAGGTCTGCTGATTGCTTTGGATAATATTGATGAAGTGATCAAGATTATTCGCGGCTCTTCAGATGTGAAAATTGCTTCGCAAACCTTACAGAGCCGGTTCGAGCTTTCCGAGATTCAGGCAAAAGCCATTCTCGATATGAGGTTACAGAAACTTACAGGGCTCGAGAGTGATAAAATTCAAGCAGAGTACCGCGATCTATTGGAAAATATCGAAAGATTGAACGGTATATTATCAAGCAAAGATCTGCAGATGCAGATCATTTCAGAGGATCTGAATGAATTGGCTAATAAATATGGTGATGCTCGCCGCACTGAAGTAATCCACGATTCTAAAGATTTTACCATGGAAGACATGATAGCTAATGAAGACGTTATCATTACTATTACTAGAAAAGGATTCGTGAAAAGAACGCCTGTCTCCAATTATCGCCGCCAAAACAAAGGTGGACGCGGATCAAGCGGAGCCAGCACTTACGATGAAGATTTCGTCGAGCTTGTTTTCCAGACGGCTACACACCACGATCTTTTATTCTTTACTGATAAAGGAAGATGCTATAAGATTAAAGTCTATGAATTACCGGAAGGCAGCCGAAATGCCAAAGGCCGTTCAATAGCTAATATTATCCAAAAGGAAAATGATGAGAACATTACGGCTTATCTTCCTGTAAAAGAATTTCTTGATGATGAATTTATTATTATGTGCACAAAATATGGCGTTGTTAAGAAAACTCCACTTTCTGCTTTTGCTAATGTAAGGGTTAACGGTATTATCGCACTTGGTATAAAAGACGGAGACAGATTGATCTCTGCCCGCGTATCTGACGGTATGTGTGATGTAATACTTGGCACAAGACATGGACTCGCCTGTCGCTTCCGCGAAAGTGATGTACGCTCTATGGGCAGAACCGCCGTCGGCGTTAGAGGAGTTAAGCTTTCAGGTGATGATTTTGTGATCTCTATGATTGTGATCAAACGCCCCGATTCGCAGATACTTGTAGTAAGCCAGAAAGGTTTTGGCAAACGAACTCGCTACGAAGACTTCCGTTTAACAAAACGCGGAGCTAAAGGCGTTATTTCAATGAATGTAACTCCTAAAACCGGCAAGGTTGTAGGTATGCTATCCGTGGTAGATACCGAAGATTTAGTAGTGATGACAGAGAAGGGCATTTTGATAAGGCAGCCCGTTAAAGCAATCCGTACTATTGGCAGGAATACTCAGGGTGTAAGACTTATTAAACTTGACGAAGGAGACACAATAGCTGATACTACTGTGGTTTCCAGAGAAACTGTAACCGAAGAGGATCTCAACGAAACCGAGGATATGTTCGAGGAAAGAGAAAACGGACAGCAAACTCTTTTATAAATCAGATTATGATTTTTATGGTGCCTCATGAGTATTAAATTGGAAACAACTGCACAGTCCCCCTCCGACAAAGAGGGGGACTTTTGTAAGTACTATCTCCAATTGCTCAAGGAGTGTTATCGTTTGTTTTCTATAAAGAAAAACCAAAAAAACAAATCGTTAATAATAACCCTTTTTTTATTGCTAAGCTCTGTCTCCTTTGCCCAAATAGCAGAGGACAGTTTACTGGTGCAACCCGCTATTATACCCGACAGTATATCTGTAGAAGATATTGAACAAGAAGAAATTGAACAAATAGATACTATCCCCACTTTCAGACCTTTAAAATCTCACGGAAGTGCATTTACTCTATATGAGAAGAATAGCACTAAAATTTCTAAGGAGGATATTCAATATATTAATTATGCAAACTTTCCTGATATTTTAAAAAGGAAACTAAGGCAATATCCACTGTTTTTGGGTGGATATGGGGAATTCAACAGCTTTTCACTTTTTGGAGGCACTCCACGCAACATCTCGGTAGCTTTTAACGGAAGACCTATGGATGATTTCGCTTTCTCCACTTTGAATCTTACTCAGATCACTCCTGAGTTCATGGAAACCGCTGAGATACTAACTGGAACGGATGCCATAACATATTCCAATGACGCTTCAGGTGCACTGATAAATATACAGGAAATAATATACGATACGAAATATCCATATACTAAGTTTTGGCTCTCTGAGGCAAGCTTTGATTATATTTCGGCTGATGGAATATTCAGCCAGAATTTTGAAAAAAATTGGAACTTCACTTTTGGTTTTCGTACAATGACTTCTGCTGGAAGATATGATAATTCATGGTTAGATGCTTGGAATGTAAGAGCTTTGATTAGGTGGAACCCCTCAGAGCGAACGAGTATTTCCTTAGTCGAATATTTTACTAACCAGGGCTTTGGCACTAATGGAGGTATTCAAAATACAGGCGAGGATTTTTGTGATGATCTGATTGCTTTCCCAATCTATGAACAGTTGAACGAAAGAGTCTTCCGCCACGATCTGACCCTTTCGCTTACGTCAATACTTGATGCAGACAGCTCCCACGGAATTAACGGCTCGGTATATCTTTCAAATTCTGACTGGGATAGGCGCCGAAGCATCAATATGCTTATATCAGAAGATGATTCTTCGCTATATTATAGCAATTCATCATTCTTTGTCGGTGCTAACGCTCGATATGAAAATAATCTGTTTGAGTTTACCAAATTATCGCTGGGTGGTGAAATCAGATATGTTTCTTTAGACGGAACAGATTATGCTGAATCGTTTGTGGGTATGACAGCCGCTGCTTTCGGACATCTCAGAATAAATTTTACTAATTCTTTATCGCTTACTGGTGGCCTGCGGTTAAAGCTTCAGCATGAGAAATACGCAGCATCACTCGGTGGCAAAATTGATTATAATTTATCCCAGCATATCTTATTGACAGCTGATATATCTTATTCCGAAAGATTCCCATCTCCTTCGGAAGGCCTTCTTCTCAATAATGAAAAGAATATGCTTGGGTTATTCAAATTTGACTGGCGTAGATCGGACAGTAGATTTTCTTTTACGGCTTTTGGCAGACAAGTGCTTTCTCCTGTTATTGCAGCACCTGTTTATAATGATGCAGGATTGATCATTAACACGAAATCATACAATGGAGAAAACCGTTTTGTTGCTGGTGCTTCTTTGGATGCAGGGACTGCTCTAACTGAAGGTTTGTTGGTAAATTCAGATAAAATTGTAGTAAGTGGCTGGACGAATATGCAACTTAGCATAGCAAAGGACAACACAAGCAAAAGATTCCCCGTGTTTTTCGGTGGCTTTGAGGCATATTACGAATTGATTATAGGCAGAAGTCAGGCACGTATCGGAGCTTCCGTAGAGTTGCTTTCATCATTCAAAGGAGAGCATTTCTTTCCTATCAACAGAACATATTTCCCTGCCACTTACGAAAAGGGCTTCTCTTTGAATGGCACAAAACTTTTTGCTACTGCGCGGCTCGGGAGTAATGCCTATGTAAAATTATCTTTCGAGAATCCGCTTTCCCAATGCTATTACTACGTTCCCATACACCCAATGTATGAAATGAATTTTAAATTATCTGTTTCATGGTCATTTATGGATTGATCATTTTATTATCAGCACTTTCCCCGCATTATTTTCTACATAAAGATCAGTTTCTACTCTCAGTATATAAAAATATGCCCCTGAAGGCAAAGAATTACCAAAACTATCCAAGCCGTCCCACATGAGTTCGTTGCTGCCTATAGAAATATCTTCCTGCAAAGTGCGGATTTTCTGTCCTGTGCTATTATATAAAGAAATTACAGCAGAAGCACCCTGACGCGGAGCAAGATAATCGAACTTGAAAACAGTTTCATTCTCGAAAGGATTAGGATAGTTATTAAGATTTCTTATAAATCCATTCTTTGAAACATTTACATAGATATCAAAAGAACTGATATTTCCGGTTATGTCGCGAACTGCTACACTTATTAGATTTTCTCCAAATTCTAATGTATCTGTTCTGAACTTAAGTAGCGATTTCTCAGTAATTTGTCTGCCATAGCCAGTTAGCATTGCCGTATCTAATTTCACCCACGCACCATTAATTCTAAAGTCAATATATTTTATGTCTTGCAAAGGCAGCCGCGAGTCGTCAAAGATACGCATTTCCACCAACGGCTGAATGGATGTAAACATACCATCAACAGCTAGAATTCCATCCAAAGTCATTTCAATCCATGGCGGTGTGTTATCTTCGAAAATCTCAAAAGAAACAGAGGATGCTTCATTATTGAAATAGTATATCTCATTCTGCTCTGTAGGGTCATTGATAACAGCTGTAAAATCATTCTTTTTTGAAAAGTCGTCTGTTTGCAATTCATTAGCTATACTGAATAATTCATTTTGCTTTAGTGAATTGACATTATGGAATATCTGGTCAATAATACTATTCTCGGATTCCACAATAATTTCCATCACCGATTGTTCAGAGAATTGCCGGGGCGATATATTCTCTACTGCATAACTATATGATACCGTTTCGCCACGCATTAGCTTTTCGTCGCTGATCAATGTTTTGCTATTGACTACGGCAAGTTCAGCAGTGGGGATAAAGTCGCAGCTGATACCAGAAATATATGGATTAGATTTTCCTGATTTTCGTTGCAAAAATATATGTAGCTTAATATATGGATACTCATAGGCATCTAAGGAGCTAAGATCAATATAGCGTTCATTCTCAGATGTTAACAGTAATTCCTCGTTGAAATTCTCGCGTGAAATGCCATATATTTCAATAGTAGTATTTGCATCTGTCGTTGGCATAAAAGCATCTAAAGAAATAAAGTTCCATTTTCTTGCCGGGCCAATAGTGCGGGTAGTGTGCCGAGAGTATCATAACGAACAAAAAACCCGGAGACATAAGCGGTATCGCTTTCATAATGAATCTTCTCGACTATCGAGCCGGGCTCTGCTCCCTTTCTGCCTACCATAGCAAAAGAATAGCCCCATGACCACCAATATGGATAATCCCGCTGTTTGATAGAATCGCAAAGCACCGAGCCAAACTTTCTAAGCTCTACTTTTATAGTATCCCAAGAGCCAACCGGATTTGACCTGCGGCTTGACTCGGCAATTACTTTAAAAGATTCATCAAGCAAAGCAATCATCAGATAATCGCCCATTTCTACGGAATCCCTAAGGAAATATACCATTCTCTCCGATGATGTTGTATCGGAATATGTGTCAAAATGCTTGATATGCTTTGGTAGTAAAGTAGCCGAATCAAGGACAACAATATTAAAGCCAAGATCATCAGGTGGCGAAGTAATGTAATACTTATTATTTACTTTTATCTCTGCATCCCTTGCCAGTTCAGGACCGCCGTGAACGCTTAGCACTTCAAAAGGAATTTCTGTTTTGTCTAAAAAGATGCTTGCATCGCCTCCCACATCGGCAAGTGAAAGCCCTTCAAGCCGGTTATCTGCCAGACTTACTAATTCTTTCTGCGACCATTTTGTATGCTCATTTTGGTAGCTATTCACCGCCCTAAAAGGTATAAAGAGGAAAGAGCTTGTCTTTTTTAATTCATCATAATCTGCAAAAGCACTTACCCAATAGAGCTTATTGTTTTCGAGTGATATATTGGGCTGCCATTGTATATAATTTTCTTTGATAATCACTTCGCTTCTGTCACTTACCATAATTGGATTTGTAGTATCCTGAGCAGATAATACTCTGAATTCATAGCTTGCCATATCTTTATCTTTTGAGGGATTGATAAACCTGAAAATTGGATTTTCCGCTGGAATATCCCAATATGCAAGTGGCTCTAAAGGGAGTATCCCCTGGCTGAAGACATCAAAACTAAATGATAGTGTATTATTGGTTCTGTTGGCATCAATTATCTTTTCTTCAGGATCAATAATAACTGTTATTATATACCTGCCCGGCTTACCGAGTATATCAAGCTCGAATTCAATATCGCCTTCTTCGCATACAGCGGGTATAATATTCCATAAAGAATCTCGTGGATAAATCTCATTCTCACGTATAAGTAACACTTCTATTTCTTCTTCTGTTCTGAATCCCATGTTGTAAATTTTTCCTGCTATAGTTACAGATGAATCGGTATCGAATACTACTTTATTAGATACAGAGCGGCTAATTTCATCTTTTATCATATATAGATCGGGTCGCTTCTCTATACGTATTTCGGCAAGAGGATCGCCAAGGTAATTGAAAGTATTGGAGACTACAGTATTATAATAAGTCCCGTATTGAATCGATTTAGCATAACTGAGCAGCGAAGAATATGAAGTAAAATCATTTTCTGGGTTGACAAGTGTTTTCATCAAATCTTCGTACAAAGTAACTATCGAGCCGGCAAATCCAGTGGTCGTGCCTCCAGCCACCCCAATAAAACCTTTCTTTGGATAAAGTAGATAATCTTCGTTACGGG